>JARKPE010000046.1 GCA_029975415.1 Dysgonamonadaceae bacterium
ACAAAGTAAGATCAGGGTTACTCTCATGGCTAGTGGTATTTTTTTGGTAATTGATAAATAATTCATATTTTTGCTCTGTTATTAAATTTGTTATGGGTTTAGTAACTTTACTTATCGACGCGGGGGAGTGGCATTTTCCGAAGCGATAAGCGAATTATCGGCGGGAGGAGGATCTTTTCTTCTCCCGTTTTTTTTGCATTTTCTCATGTGTTCATAGGCATTCCTCCTGTATAGTTTTATTTGGTCGTTATTTTAATGGTGCGTTTAGTATATGTATTATCATTGAGCTGTTGTGGATTGCTGATAGTGTAGGTAATAGGCGTCGAACGTGTGAGCAGATACAGAATTTCTTCAAGCGATTCGTCGGTGAAGGTAGCCGTGAATGAGTATTCTCGCAATTTTTCATCTTCCAGTTGAATATTGACTCTAAATTTTCGAGAAAGTTTTTCGGCGATGGTTTCAAATTTTTCTCGACGAAAAACCATTTTGCCATCTTTCCATGCCGTTTCGGCATAAGTGTCGGCTGAAGCTATCTGCATATTACCATTGACGGCTTCTACGATGGCTTTTTCTCCGGGGATAAGTGCCTCATGCCTTTTCGAAACATCCGACGAAACTTCCACGCGTCCTTTGGCCAATGTTACTTCGTAGCGATTCGCACTCGTGTATGCATTCACGTTAAATTCTGTACCATAAGCGATTACGGTCATCTGGTAAGGCGTAATCACTTCGAATCGATGCTTTTTATCGGAGGTTACCTTGAAATAAGCTTCGCCGTTGAGTTTTACTGTTCGAGTTTCGTTGGTGAATCGTACCGGATAGGTAAGTGTACTTTGAGCATTCAGCCATACCTCGCTGCCGTCGGGGAGCACTGTTTTGGTAATCATGCCGGGCGCTGAAGTAATGGTAATCGTTTGTTGTATTTTGTTCCGATTGATATCGGGCAACAGAAAATATTGATAGATCAAAAAAAGCGGAAGAAGAATGGCGGCGGCAGTACGGGTGAAATTCCAAATCGCATGCGCGGTTTTACCTCTCGTAATACGTTGATAAAGCTGATTCCATGCCGCTTGAGTATTCACTTCATGTTGTTGGATAAGATTTTCGGATAAAGTGTATATTCTGGCAATTTCGTCGAATTTCTTTTTGAGTTTCGAAGACTCCTTCAATCGCAGTTCGAAGTCTCTTTTTTCATCGGGCGATAGCTTGTCTTGTAGATACGAAAAAATATATGATTCGTTATACTCCATTTACATCATTTTATATACTTGACGTTTTATCTATCAAATACCCTATGAAAAAATGAATTTTTTTCTAAAATTATGAAATAGTTGTTGAACCATTAAGGAATTAAGAAAAAGAAGTCAAAAGGCAGAAGTCTGAAATGAGAAATGAGAACTGAAAGCTGATAAAGAATTATTGAAACATTAAGAAATTAAGAGAATTAAGAAAAAGAAGTCTGAAATGGGAAATGGGAAATGAAAACTGATAATTGGTAGCTGAAAGCTGACTACTGACAGCTGATAAAAAATTATTGAAACATTAAGAATTAAGGCCTTTAAGAAGAATTTCAGGTTAATAAGAACCCGGAATATATTGGATTGACGACTCGCCATTAAAGGAACAGATACAATAAAGGCAAATAGTCTTTCAACTCCACACGCAAAATGTTGAGTGCTTTGCTGATATAGGCTTCGATGGTTTTTGGAGAAAGCGACATTTGTTGCGCAATTTCGTTGTAGGTCATTCCTTTGAAGCGATTCATTTCGAACGCTTCGCGAATGTTAGGCGGAAGTTTTTGAATAGCTTGTCCGATGAGTTGCTCTAACTCGTTGATGGTATAGATTTCTTCAGGGGATTGGTCTGGTAATTCCTGAGACGAGGATGATTGGGAGGCGAATCGGTCGCTAACGATGCGCTTGCGCAAGATGTCGGTGCATTGATTGCGAACGCTTGTGATCAGAAAATTGCGAAAAGACGATTCCAATTCGATTTTTTTTCGATTGTTCCAAATCTTGAAAAATGTCTCTTGCACAATGTCTCGAGCTGTTTCTTTGTCTCCCACTATGTTGGCGGCATATACACAAAGTGCCGGAAAAAATTCGAAAAAAAGCTCCCGGAAAGCTTCTTCACTATCATGTAAAGCCGTTTTCCAAAAAAGTCGATCGTAACGTAAATCTTCTTTCATCTCAGTTTCAATCCGACTTCGGCATGAGAGGTATTTACCCGCTTGCCCATGTTTCACGATCCAAATTACGATAATTTATCGCTTCGGCGAGATGGTGGGGCAGCACCTTTTCGGAATTGTCCAAATCGGCAATGGTGCGCGACACTTTCAGAATGCGGTCGTAAGCACGAGCCGATAGGCTTAGCCTCTCCATGGCTGTTTTCATCAGCTTTAAACCAGCTTCGTCAGGCGAAGCATGTTTTTGCAGCATTTTGCTGGTCATCTGTGCGTTGCAGTAGATGCCGTCAATATCATTAAAACGTTCCTCCTGAATTTTTCGAGCCTTGATCACGCGTTCGCGTATGGAGGCGCTATGTTCGGCCGGTGTGTTGTCCGATATTTTTTCGAACGGTACCGGAATGATTTCGATATGAATGTCGATGCGGTCAAGAAGCGGACCGGATATTTTGTTGAGGTATTTTTGCACGGCGCCCGGAGGGCAAACGCAAGCTTTTTCGGGATGATTATAGTATCCGCATGGACACGGGTTCATGGCCGAGACCAACATAAAACTTGCCGGATATTCTACCGAAAATTTAGCACGCGAAATGGTTATTCTTCTGTCTTCGAGTGGTTGGCGCATCACTTCGAGCACACTTCGGTTGAATTCGGGAAGCTCGTCGAGAAACAGGACTCCATTATGTGCCAAACTTATTTCGCCGGGTTGAGGATAAGTCCCGCCGCCTACGAGGGCTACATCGCTAATGGTGTGATGAGGCGAGCGAAATGGCCGTCGCGACATGAGAGCGGTGTTCCCCTCGAGTTTCCCTGCTACACTATGTATTTTGGTTGTTTCGAGAGCTTCACCTATCGAAAAGGGAGGCAAGATGGATGGCATTCGTTTGGCCATCATCGATTTGCCTGCTCCCGGACTTCCAATCATTAAAATATTGTGACCTCCAGCAGCGGCAACTTCAAGTGCACGCTTCACATTTTCTTGGCCTTTGACGTCGGCAAAATCGAGTTCGAACGTTGACTGGTCTTTCAAAAAATCTTCATAAATGTCAACTTGAGTACGATCGAGTTTCAGTTCGTCGTTGAAAAAACCGGTTACCTGACGAATGTTTTTCACTCCGTAAATATCGAGGCCTTCCACTACGGCTGCTTCCTTTGCATTTTCTTCAGGCAGTATAAATCCTTCGAATCCTATTTCTTTCGCCATAATGGCAATGGGTAAAGCTCCTTTAATGGGCAATATAGTGCCGTCAAGCGAGAGTTCGCCCATCATAAGATATTTTTCGAGCCTATCGGGTCGGAGTGATTCCGAGGCGGCCAAAATGCCGATTGCCAGAGGTAAATCGTAAGCCGATCCTTCCTTTCGAATGTCGGCAGGAGACATATTAATCACGATTTGACGACGTGGAAAAGCAAATCCGTTTGCCTGCAATGCCGAAACTATGCGTTCGTGACTTTCTTTTACAGATGCATCGGGAAGCCCGACGAGCATAAATTTGATGCCTGTAGAGCAGTTTACTTCAATGGTAATAGGGGTTGCGCTGATGCCATGAACAGCCGCACCAAATACTTTAACTATCATGTTTTAATTGTCCTGTATTAAGAATCGGATTTGCCACTTTTTGCAATCGCGGAGCTAATTTGCGATGCAGGAATGTTTCGAATTTGTATTTTGCCTCCTGGTGAGATCAGAATGTTGTATGGGACATACGGAATGTGGTAAGAGCGCACAATATCCGATGCCCAGCTTCTTTTTTCGGCAACAGCAATCCACGGCAACGAATCGTTCACGATGGTCGTGATAGGATAAATGTCCGAATCGATGTAAATCGATAAAAAACGGACCGAGTCTTTATTGACTTTTTCGAATTCTTTCTTCAATACTTGTACTGTTTCGAGCGATTCGCTACCGCTAGCCGAAAGAAATGACATAACCAAATATTTGGACGTGAAGTCGGTAGAGCGAATGGTTTTATCGTTGATGTCAGTGAGTTGAAAATAGGGCATATAGGCTCCCTCAGCCGATTCCTTGAGTTCTTGAATATAAATTTTGAGATCGGAAACGGGTGGCCACTCAAGTGCTTTCCCTTTCAGATATCCGAGTACTCTTTCGAGCGACTGCGGATTTTCGGTATCTCTGAAAAACTCGTTTATCAGAATTGCACTGGCAATTTTTTCGGGATTTGCCTGAATAAATGTTTCGGCCCGTTGCATCAATTCGTGGTTTAGGGAATTTATTTTTGCAATCTTTTGGTTATCGCTCAAAACGCCGCTGTTACGGTTGTTCTCAGATCGGTAATTATTGATGATTTCGAAGCGTTGTTGGATCAAAGTTTCGTTCTCTTTTTTAAATGTCGATAAATCCTCGTTTATTTCGTTGCCTTTCACCACGATCAAATCCGATAGATTGGCATCTCCGTGAAGAGAGATTTTGTCATTTTTGTCTGCAAAAATTACGGTAGAACTTTGATAATCGTTGAAATAGAGTGCAAAGGTGGAAAGTGTGTCGATTTTTGTTTCGTATCTGAAACTTCCTTTGGGATTTGTTTTTATTGTATCGATCACGATGGAGTCGGCTGAAAAATGCGTAGCAATGATATAAGGCGTTTCCAAATTTGAAATTTCACCTTTGATGATTACCTTGTTCGATTTTTTTTTACACGAAACAAATGAGAATATCACCAAGCACGTTAATAGATAAAGTCCTATTTTTCTTATATTTAAAAATATCATTATAAGATAGTTTGAATAGATGTTTCGTTGCCTTTTTCAGACCTCTAATAATAAAAATTTATGGATATATTTCGCTACATCCACACAAAGATAATTCCATATTTTGAATATTCAGCTATTTTTGCATATTTTTATTCAAATTTTACTTTATCGTCTTTCTAAAGAGCTGTAGCTCTCATTGTTTTTTTGTTTAGATTTGTATCCAAGAATCGAAAAAATGCAATTTTCTGTCATTATACCCGTTTTTAATCGTCCCGACGAGGTGGACGAACTGTTGGAAAGTTTGACGAAACAAACTTATCGACAGTTTGAAGTGATTGTAGTAGAAGATGGTTCTACCCGAAAATGTGATGATGTGGTGAACAAATACCGCGAAAAACTGTCTGTCGTTTATTTCGAAAAGCCAAATAGCGGTCCCGGACAATCGCGAAATGCCGGTGCCGAAAAAGCAAAGTACGAATATCTCGTTTTTTTCGATTCGGATTGTATCATTCCCAAAAATTATTTTCACGAAGTGAATCAATTTCTCTCCAATCATTACGTGGATGCTTACGGTGGCCCCGATGGAGCACTGCCTACATTTACAACAGTACAAAAGGCAATAAATTATTCGATGACTTCTTTTTTTACAACAGGAGGCATTCGCGGGGGAAAAAAATCGATGGACAAATTTCATCCGCGCAGTTTCAATCTGGGGGTATCGCGCAAAGCTTTCGATGCGATAGGTGGTTATGGCTCGATGCGTTTCGGCGAAGATATCGACTTCAGTTTGCGCCTGCTCGAACATGGTTTTAGCACTGCTCTCATACCCGAAGCTTTTGTTTATCACAAACGTCGCACCGATTTCAAGAAATTTTACAGGCAGGTTTACAATTCGGGCATCGCACGCATTAATCTTTATTTGGCACATCCTTCGTCGTTGAAACCGGTGCATTTGTTACCTTCGCTTTTTGTAGTAGTGATGTGTTTTTTTGTCCTTTGCGCTTTTATATGCCCGTATTCACTACTTATTCCACTTCTCTATTGCATAGCCGTTTTTGCGGATTCTTCGTCTCAAAACCGATCGATAAAAGTCGGCTTATACAGCATTGCTGCCGCCTGGACTCAACTTTTTGGCTATGGATTGGGCTTTTTATCGGCAGTTTGGAATCGATTGATACTTAAGAAAGGGGAATTCGGCGCATTCGAAAAAAAATTTTACGAATAGCCGTTTTCGTTAATTTTCAACTTCTGCTTATCTGCATTCCGGTAGGTGACAGATTCATTTCCACAAAACGGGCTTTTTCGTTAGGACGATTTTCGACGAGAATTTGTTTGATTTTGGCCGCTGCTTGCGGGCTTTTTGCAACCATGTATAGATAGCCCCCGCCACCGGCTCCCGGAAGCTTGAGCCCGAGGGTATAATCTTTCACTAACGCGATTATTTTTTCGATTGAAGCGGGATTTGTCCCGTAATCCAGACGTTTGTTTTGTTCCCATGTTTTAGCTATCCCTCTGCCAAATTCCTCGAAATTATTTCGCTGAATGGTTTCAGCCAAATCCAGTGCATGTTGTTTCATATCGGCCAATTGCGATAGCGTTTCCGACTTATTGAGAAACATGCCGGTAACAATTTCCTGTAAAATGTTTTTTGCCGTGCGTGTTATCCCTGTGTAATAGAGCAGGTGACAGTCGCGATAAGAGGGGGCAATGAACATGTAATCGGGTAACCAACTTGTAACGGGCGTTTGATCGAATCCGTCGGTGGTGCGAAGTAATTTTGCGCCTCGCAAAACGCCTCCGTATTGATCTTGCCAACCTCCGCCGGTTGTCAGCAGTTGCTCGAGTGCGAGAGTATAATTACAAATTTCGTGTTCCGTTCGGTTTAGTCCGAGAAAATCGGAAAGTACACCAAGAGCAGTTGCCGAAAGCATGCTGCTGGTTCCCAATCCCGAACCTGAAGGCACAGCCGACAATAAGGTGATTTCGATGCCACAGCCGAGTGATTGCAATTGCTCGCGCAGCGATGCGAAAGGTTGTGCCGAAAAATCGGGTGAAAAGCCACATAAAACGAGAGCAGCTTTTGGAATGGAAAAAGGTGAACCTACGGTGTGGAATCGATGTAAAGCCTCGTAATCTTCCACTATTTCGGTTGCTCCCAAATCGATGGAGCGCAGTGTGATATTGAATTCCTTCGACGGCTTGGCGTAAACTTGAATTGGCGGTTGGCCGTTCAGTTCGATAGCAATATTGACTACGCTTCCTCCTTCCATCAGGCAATAGGGCGGCGTATCGGTCCAGCCTCCGGCAAGATCGATGCGAACAGGACTTCGTCCCCAAACAATCTGATCGGGATAGACGCTCATCGTCGGATTGACTTTTTCCGACAAGACCGAATCGAGTATTCCTTTGCGCAATAACGAAAATGCTTGATCTCGATCGTTTTCGAATGGCTTTCCCGAGAGTTGAAGTACACGACTCCGGAACATTCGATTGTGTATTTGCGTCAGCAAATCGGTTTGAGCAGAAATGGGTTCCGGTATGGGCAGTTTGTTTGCGGCAAATGCTTGAGCTTCGGCTTCGAGATCGATCTGATAAAAAATGCTGTTGGCATAGTTATTTGCTAAAGCTATTCTGTTTTCGTTCAGCAAAGATGCTCGTGAAGCCAATATCTTTTCGATTTCGGCTTTTGAAGTGATTTGGTCGGCCGATAATCTTTCGTGATTCAGCCAAATTTCTTTCCCTTTTTCGCCCTGCTTATTGCCGATCATCCATTGCAGCACTTCAATGATTTCGTCGACATTATCGATAAGCGGAAAGAGTTTTGCGAACTGAATATCGTCGATATTTCCCAACAAATCAGACGTGATTTCTATTCCTCGATCTGTGAACCACGACAATGCAGATTTTCCCATCCACAGTGTAGCTGTCGATGCTACGGATCCGCTGAATTTGTCCTCGAAACCATAAGGACGAACGGCAAACTGCTGCCCAACGGGAATGATATCGATGCAAATACCGGAGGGTAAATCTATTTCCCAATCGTTTGCCGGAATCCCTGTAAGAATGTGTTTTGCGTGAAGAATCCAGCGACTTCCGATATGAGCATTTTCAACCCAAATGTCGGAATTATTCGAAGAAAATGAATATTCTACGCGCGCGTTTTGAACGAAAATGGCCGGATGTGGCTTTATTTTTTTGTGCAAGATGACCTTTTGATTGTTCGTTTGATTTTGAATGGAAAGTGTGGATGAAATCAATTCTTTCCCCGTTCCGAAATGATAGAATTCGGCATCATCCAATGGCAGGATAGAAACGGATAATTCGTTGATTTCTTTGTCGATGATTGTAGGATGTTTACCCATTGCAGGGCCGAATTGCGAATATAGATCATAAAAACCGATTTCGTCACTTCTGTCCTTCCAACCCGTCTTTTTCATCAGAATTTCCACGGCCTTGTCGCTGAGCATCCATAAACCGATATCCATCATAAAATAGTGCGATTGCGATAAGCTTTGCAACGTAGCAGCCTCGGGCTTTTGAAGCATGAAATCGAGTTCCGATGACGATGTTCTGTCAAAAAAGAAAACGCCATGCCTGCTCGCAATATCGCTGTTCACCCATACGCCGCAACAAACGATATCGGCATCAGGGATATGGGGAATTTTGCTCCTATTGTGAATATACACATCGCCGCTGGCGACAAGTGTATGAAAAGATGAGGGGGCGGTTTCCATCATTTTTTCGTAGAGCGGAAGCTGAAGTGAAAGAAGCGTCTGGTCTAGTTTTTGTCCACGTGCCCATCGAAAAACCGGCACAGGCAGAAAAATCTTTCCGATAGGAGCATAAGCCGGCAATCGCCTGCTCTGACCTCCGGCATGAATCAGGATTCTTTTTTCGGAGCTCAGCCAATCACCAAAATTCAACGAACTGTGTTCGCTTTCTCTGCAGTTTTCGAGTAACCAAGCCGTTCCACCGCCCGATCCCAGTTTTTTGTTTTGAGGATCGGAGGTGAAAAAATAATCACTCCAAACAGGATTATCGTTTTTTCGAAGGTATTCGGCCAGGTTAGGTGGCAGAGAAAGAAGTTTTTTCATTTCATTCAGTCTTTTATCCCATACGCTAAATCGCCGGCATCACCCAGCCCGGGAACGATATAGGCATGTTCGTTGAGCTCCGGATCGATGGCTGCTGCCCAAATAGTTGTTTTTTCTTCAGGAAAATTGTTTTTGCAATATTCGATCGCTTGTTGGCTGGCTATAATAGTTGCCAGATGGATTTTTTCAGGACTCCCTTTTGTAAGTAAAGCTTTGTATGTCAATTCCATACTACTCCCTGTTGCGAGCATGGGATCGGTGAGGATCAACGTCTTGCCCTCGATTCGAGGTGAGGCAATATATTCGATGAAGATGTTGAACGATTCGTGGCTTTCTTTATACTTGCGATATGCTGAAACAAACGCATTCTCGGCCCCATCGAAATAATTCAGAAATCCGTGATGAAACGGCAGTCCTGCTCTCAAAATTGTGCCGATTACGATATCCTCGCAAGGAAGATTGATTTCGCTTATTCCGAGTGGAGTCTGGATTTTTTTTGCTTCATAGGTCAATGTTTTGCTTATTTCGTAGGCCATCACTTCACCTATGCGTTCGATGTTTCTTCTGAATCGAAGACGGTCGTTTTGAATATCTATATCCCTGATTTCGCGCACAAAAGAGTTAAGGAGAGAGTTGTTTTCCGAAAAATTTATAATTCTCATTAGTAGGATGGTTGTTAGCGTTATTTATTTTTTTCGGAAAACAAAGGTAATCGTTTTGTCTTGATCTATAAACATTTTGAATGTTATTTTGTTTTATTTTCGTCGGTGCAAAGAATTTTATTACGGAAATTTTTCTTTAATCCTTTGCTTTTTCCGCGTAAATAATTATCTTTGTCTCGTTGTTTTTAGGCTCACATCTGAAGATTTCATCATTAAATATTTTATCAAATCATTTCAACAACTAAACAAATGGCAAATTTAGATTTAAGCAAGTATGGAATTAAGGGCGATTTCGAGATTGTCCACAATCCATCTTATGAGACTCTTTTTCAGGATGAAATGAATCCTGCAAACGAAGGCTTTGAAAAAGCCAAGTTAACAAAAACAGGTGCTACAGCTGTTTATACCGGAAAGTTTACCGGACGTTCACCTAAAGACAAATTTTTCGTAAAAGATGCCGTTACCGAAAACACCTTGTGGTGGGACGGTACGATCAATCGCCCTTGCACCAAGGAAGCATTCGACTATTGCAAAGGCCGTGTTGTTGAACAACTTTCAAAAGCAAAAAAATTGTATGTGGTTGATACATTTTGCGGAACAAATGAGGATACTCGTATGAAGGTTCGCTTCATCATGGAAGTTGCATGGCAGGCGCATTTTGTTACCAACATGTTTATCCGTCCTTCTCACTACGAACTCACCCATTATGGCGAACCTGATTTTGTTTGTCTCAATGGTTCGAAAACCACCAACGACAAATGGCAGGAACACGGATTGAATTCCGAAAACTTCACGCTTTTCGATTTGACCGAAAAAATGCAGGTAATCGGTGGTACATGGTACGGTGGCGAAATGAAGAAAGGTATTTTCTCATTGATGAACTACTACCTTCCTTTAAAGGGTATTGCTTCGATGCACTGCTCAGCCAATGTAGGTAAAGAAGGCGACGTTGCCATTTTCTTCGGACTTTCCGGAACCGGCAAAACAACCCTTTCGGCTGACCCGAAACGTTATCTGATTGGCGATGATGAACATGGCTGGGACGATCACGGCGTTTTCAACTACGAAGGTGGTTGCTACGCAAAAGTCATCAACCTGAGCGAAGAAAACGAACCAGATATCTGGAGAGCTATTCGTCGCGATTCTCTGCTCGAAAATGTTACGGTTGACGACGAAGGAAATGTAGATTATGCCGATGGCTCGACTACTGAAAATACACGTGTTTCTTACCCGATTTATTTTATCAATAAGATCGTACTTCCTTCGCGTGCAGGTCACGCCAACAAGGTAATTTATCTGTCAGCCGACGCTTTTGGCGTTCTTCCGCCGGTATCTATCCTCGATGACAATCAGGCTCAATATCACTTCCTTTGCGGATATACGTCGAAACTTGCCGGAACCGAACGTGGTATTACAGAACCTGTTCCTTCGTTCTCACCAGCATTTGGCGAAGCTTTCCTCACACTTCATCCGACCATTTACGCACAACGTTTGGTTGAAAAGATGCAAGCTCACGGCGCAAAAGCTTATTTGGTGAATACGGGTTGGAATGGCACCGGAAAACGTATTTCCATCAAAGATACGCGTGCCATCATCGATGCCATCATCGACGGTTCGATCGAAGAAGCCGAAAAAATTCATATTCCCATCATGAACTTGACAGTTCCCAAAAAATTGAATAATGTTTCGGAAGGCATTCTCGATCCTCGCGATACATATACCGACAAAGCCGAATGGGAAGCTAAAGCTAAGAAATTGGCTGCCATGTATATCGAAAACTTCAAACAATATTGCGATAACGATGCTGCTAAAGCATTGATTCCTTCGGGTCCGCAATTATAATTTGAAATATCTTTTTCAACAAAAAAAAATCCCGCTCTTCGATGAAGGCGGGATTTTTTTCATAATAGTATAAGTATATCAAGGTTTCTTCATAATAATAGTATCGAAAATTTTTTCAAAAAGAGGATTGAATGTCGGTTGCAACTTCGCCGTGCTGAGTAATATCCAAGCCACGCTCTTCCTGCAACTCTGTAACACGCATAGGCAAAATAAGATTGGTGAGTTTGTAAAGCAGGTAGCTTCCTCCAAATGTGAAGACGCCAACCACTATCAAGGCCACAACATGATAGAGAAAGATTGTTGGATCGCCGTAAATTAATCCGACATCTTTAGCAAATATTCCCGTGAGCAGCATTCCAACCATCCCTCCAATGCCATGACAAGGGAAAACATCGAGCGTGTCGTCTATGCTGCTTCGTGATTTTAATCTGACTGCAAAATAACTAACCAATGCACTGGCAAATCCTATGAAAATGCTTTGACCCACATTGACAAAGCCTGCTGCAGGCGTGATAGCTACAAGTCCGACTACCGCACCTACTGCAGCTCCTGTTGCCGAACGTTTTTTGCCGCGAGCACCATCGGTTAACATCCATGTGAGCATGGCTGTTGCCGAAGCCAGGTTGGTATTGATGAATGCGGTAACAGCCACTTCATTGGCAGCCAAAGCCGACCCGCCATTAAACCCGAACCATCCGAACCAAAGCAATCCGGTTCCTAACAGAATGTACGGAACATTGGTGGGATTACTTTCCTCGCCATCTTTACGCCTACCCAAAAAAATAGCTCCGCTCAAAGCTGCAAAACCGGCAGAAATATGTACTACCGTGCCACCTGCAAAATCCAGTACTCCCCATTTATGTAAAAAACCTTCCGGATGCCATGTCCAATGAGCCAGTGGGGCATAGATAAAGAGTGAAAACAGAACGATGAACAGCATTAATGACGAAAAACGAATTCTTTCGGCCAATCCTCCCGTGATAAGAGCCGGAGTGATAATCGCAAATTTGAGCTGGAACACTGCAAATAGGGCAAAGGGAATAGTAGCTGCAAAATCGGGATTGGGCGCAGAGCCCACGTCTTTAAACATAAAAAAAGTGGCCGGATTTCCAATAAATCCTCCGATGCTGTCACCAAAAGCAAGACTGAATCCTACTACAACCCATACTACGCTGATGATGCCCAACGTAATGAAACTTTGGAGTAGGGTGGATACGAGGTTTTTATATCTGACCATCCCGCCGTAAAAAAAAGCCAGACCTGGCGTCATGAGCAATACCAACGCCGACGCCATCAACATCCATGCGGTGTCTGCGCCATTGATAGCGGCATTGGCAAAAATGGGTGTTGTATTATCTACCGGAATCAATGCGATGACGGCTATTGTCGATAAAAGGACAAAGGGTGTCAGATATCTCCTCTTCGAGTTCTTTTCGTTCATTTTGCAATCGTTTTATATTGTCATAAAGAAATTATTTCTCTGCAAATATATAAAAAATATTACAATAAAAACAATTTATAATGCAAAAAGATATTATATCGATATTTATAATTTCAAAATGATTTATACAATAAATAAAAAACGCTCGAATGTGGCTCGAGCGGTTCTCGAAAATTAGGTTATAATATGTTTTAAGAGAGGGAGATTGTCTGAAGAGATTTTTTCTCTAAAATAATTGTTTTACTCGTCTAAGATTTTCAACTCCACTTTTCTGAACTCACATGGATGACCTTCACTTTGCAGAGAAATCGTTCCCTTGCTCAACATTATTCCCCCGTTGAGTTTCACAAGTTTCGGGAAAGTGGCATCTCGTTCGTCCAGTTGAGGTTGCTGGTATGTAATTACGGTGTCGCCATTCATGATATGCTTAATGATGTCGTTGCCGTGAACTTCCACCTCAGCCGTCACCCATTGATCGCCATAGACCGGTTTTGATGATGAGCTAGTGCAATGATCCAGAATCAGTTGGTTGTTTATAACGATGTTAGTACCGGGTGTGCAAACGTTCATATTGGTACGTTCAACCAGTGAATCGCTTCCCAAAAGTTGCACCTCGATGGAAGTCGGAAATTCCTGATTTTTATCCATCGATTGCGGTGTCTGTCCATGAATCATGATACCGCTGTTTCGATAAGCCCACTCGGGAGCACCGGGACATTGGTCGCCTGTGAAACGATATTCAACACGTAAACGATAATGCGAAAATTCATCCTTATAAAAAATATGTCCAAACCGGTTGCGAAGCGAATCGTAGGCATCGTATCTTACTTTCAGAATGCCATCTTCCACACGAAACGTGTTTCCAAAATTGTCGCCTGAGTCATATCCACAGATTTTTACGGTCCAACCCGACAAATCTTTTCCGTTGAATAACTGTATCCACCCGTCGTCGGTTTTTGATTGATTTTTGTTTTGTGAGCATGAAAATAAAATCACTGCCAAAAAAAATAACGAAATAAAAAGAAATGTGTGTTTCATCTGTTTGTTTTTTAATGAGGTGAGGTATTATGCAAAAATACATATAATTTTCTGTCGCCCCACCCAGTAATATGTCTTTTTGCACAACAACCATTCATTTTTCAGATTTACCCGAGAACGATAAAAATGTTTTTTTGTTTAGTTCATTTGTCGAAATTGACTATTTTTGTATCAGATCGACCTTGTTTATTTAAAATTTCCGCAAAATGAGAAAGACACTTTTTCTTACATTGATTTTATTGACAACGTTTTTCATTGGCAATGCACAATCAGCTTGCGATACAACGTTTGTCAGGGTTAAAACTACTAAAGGAATAATTGAAGGTTTCGAATTAACGGGAATTCGTTTCTTTCTTGGCGTTCCCTATGCACAACAGCCAGTTGGCGACTTGCGCTGGAAGGAACCTCAACCCCTTCAACCTTGGAGCGGCGTGAAGAAAACTATCCGGTTTGGCCCGAGAGCCATGCAGTTGCCGGTTTTCAGCGATATGCGTTTTCGCTCGAACGGCATGAGTGAAGATTGTCTGTATCTGAATATTTGGACACCGGCCAAAAAGGAAGGCGAGCGCTATCCGGTGCTGGTTTATTTCTACGGTGGCGGATTTATTGCGGGCGACGGTTCGGAATATCGTTATGATGGCGAAAGCATGGCTCGCAAGGGAATGGTAACCGTAACGGTTAATTATCGGTTGGGAATATTCGGTTTTTTCAACCATCCCGAACTGTCGAAGGAATCGCTCCACAAAGCCTCGGGCAATTATGGACTTCTTGATCAAAGTGCAGCTTTGCGATGGGTGAAAGAAAATATACATCAGTTTGGCGGCGATCCATCACGGATTACGATTGCCGGAGAGTCGGCCGGATCATATTCGGTGAGTGCACAGATGGCTACACCCTTATCGCGCGATATGCTGGCAGGTGCGATTTGCGAGAGTGGTTCGCTTCTGGGCTTCCGTCAAATGCCAACGTTGAATGAAGCCGAAGCTCGAGGTGTTGAGTTTGCTCGCAAAATAGGTAAAAAAAATCTGAAGGAACTTCGTTCGCTTTCGAGTGATGAATTGCTTCAAATTTCAGGAAGACGTGATTTGCCATCATTTAGTGTTGTGGTTGACGGTTATTTTCTTCCCGAAAATCCGGTTGCTATTTTCGAAAAAGGTGAACAAGCTCAGGTGCCTCTTTTGGTGGGTTGGAATTCGATGGAAGGCCATTACAGTGCCGTTTTGGGGAAAAACGAACCTACGATTGCCAATTTCGAGAAAGCCATTCGAGAAAAATATCCCGATTTTGCCGAAGGACTGCTTCGCGTTTATCGTCCTGCATCGGACAATGATGTGCCTACAGTTGCTTCGGAGTTTGCGGGAGATATGTTTATTTCTTTTGGAACATGGAATTTGTCGGATTTGCATGCTTCGACGGTTGCTAAACCCGTTTATCGCTATTATTTCACTCATCCGCGCCCGGGTTATAAGGGACAGCCTCAAAACGTCGATCCATTGTATCGGGGCGCATCGCATTCGGCCGAAATCGAGTATGTTTTGGGGAATCTGCCGGTGAATGATGTGTACGATTTTCAATCGGAAGATTATTTGCTTTCTTCGCTCGCTCAAACATTCTTTGCGAATTTTATTCTTACCGGAAATCCGAATGGAGCAGGCGTTCCCGATTGGAATCCCATAAGCTCGGGAAAACCGGCTGAGGTAATGATTCTCGATACCAAAAGTTGTCTGCAAACTGAGCAACACCGCGATCGGTATCTTTATCTGCGAAGCATTCTGAATAGTTTTAATCCATAAAAAGGATCGGAATCGAAAAACTCCGATCAGTGCAACCTTCTACGAAGTTAAATATTATGTCTGCTTTAGAAAGTCCATAATACTGAAAATTATGCGATTGGGACAATGTTTCCCGATCGGGATAAATCACACGGTCGAAGCCCTCAAAGCATAATCCGATTTTTTTAGCCGGCAATTCAATTTGATGGGGGCGTTCCGTTTGGTCGGCCATATAATAGACGTCGTTAGGAAAAATCACTTTCTTTATTAAAGTCGATTTTCCTATACGACGACGCCTATACATTACAATAAATGAAGAGAATGCACTTTCTAAGGTTGTAGTAAGCCGTTTTGTTCTTCTATCCTGTTTACGAATTTCATGCGATTTTTTTTGAACATTGTGACTATACGAATATTATGTTTTACAAAATAATGTTTCTGATACATGATTCAAAACATTTATGACAAAAAATAAAATGCTCATATTTTCAGTAGGATGACGAGTCGCCTTAGTGCACGTCATCATCGACCGAGCGGACTCTACTCTGAGAGACCTTCACCATCGCGAAGGGTACGAAGTAGATTTTTTGATGTGCAAGACGGTAAATTACTTGAAAAGTTATTATCGACGGACACTCTTAACCCGGGTTGCAGCTAACTATCGTTAATTTGCTGAAAACCGCAAAATTGATTTTTTTGAATTCCGATTTGAGTACTACAAATTTTCGTTTGACGAAAGGATAGTTTCGTTATTCCAATGCCTGATAAATCGTCTTTACTTTTTCGTTTGGCTCGGTGGAACAGCGCACATAAATTGTTTTATCGAAAATGTTTTCTCCATACGTTGTATCCCCTTTTTTGTAACACGGAACATGCAAATGGCTCATGAAGCGTAAAATCATTATTCTTAACTATAATCTAACCCAATTGTGCCGAATTGCTGCAATCCGGGTTAAATCAAATCGGAGATTTGCGCTTTTGCTATTGAAATCAGGTCGGCGGGCGAGATTTTTAGTTGCAATCCTCGTTGACCGGCGCTTACAAAAATATAGGGATATTCCATGCAACTTCGGTGAATATAGGTCGGATAATTTTTTTTCATGCCGATAGGCGAACATGCTCCACGAATGTATCCGGCGACTGAGAGCAAATCTTTTTGATGAATGAGCGTGCAACTTTTGTTGCCGGAAATGCTTGCTGCCTTTTTTAAATCGATTTCGCTATCGCCCGGCACGATGCAGACAAAATATTTGGTTTTATTTCCTTCCAGAACCAATGTTTTGAAAACTTGCTCCGGATTTTCATCCAGTTGTTCGGCGACATGCTTTGCCGATAAGTCATTCTCGTCAACCTCATAAGGAATGAGTTCGTAATCGATTTTGGAGTTATCCAAAAGTCGGGCAACGTTTGTTTTGGAAATTTTCTGCATTTTTTTGAATTTGGCAATCAACAACTGTTACTCTTTTTCCTCATACCGATTTCATCGAAAGTTGAATTCTTTTTCGCTGAAGATCTATCGAAAGAACTCTGACTTTAACGTGCTGATGAAGCGAAACTACATCGGTAGGATTCGATACGAAACGGTCTGCCAATTCCGAAATATGCACCAACCCGTTTTCTTTGATCCCGAAATCGACAAAACATCCAAAATTGGTAATATTGGTGATAATTCCGGGCAAAACCATCCCTTCGCGTACATCGTCAATGGTACGTATATTGGGATCGAATTCGAGTACTTGCGCTGTCTGACGTGGATCGCGACCCGGTTTTTCGAGTTCGTGCAGAATATCGGTCAGTGTTTCTTCACCCACTGTTTCAGATTGATATTGGCGCAGATCGATCGATTCGATTTTCGATTTGTTTCCGATCAATTCCTTTACGGAACATTGCAGATCGGCTGCCATTTTTTCGACAATGACATAGCTCTCGGGATGAACCGCCGAGTTGTCGAGCGGATTCTTGGCGTTTGATATGCGGAGAAATCCCGCACACTGTTCGAAAGCCTTTTCTCCCAAACGGGGAACTTTTTTCAATTCGCTGCGCGAAGCGAAAGGCCCGTTTTCGGATCGATAGTCGATAATGTTTTTTGCAAGGGTTTCGCCCAATCCCGAAACGTAAGTGAGTAGATGCTTGCTTGCCGTATTGAGATCGACACCCACCAAATTGACGCAACTTTCGACCGTACGATCCAGTGCCCGTTTAAGTTTTGTTTGATCTACATCATGTTGATATTGTCCAACGCCAATTGATTTCGGATCGATTTTTACCAATTCGGCAAGCGGATCGGCCAATCGTCGTCCGATTGAAATGGCTCCGCGAACCGTAACATCGTAGTCGGGAAATTCTTCACGAGCCGTTTTGGAAGCCGAATAAATGGATGCACCGTTTTCGCTTACTACAAAAACTTTCACCGGCCTGTCGTATTGCAAATTGGCGATAAAGCGCTCTGTTTCGCGACTTGCAGTGCCGTTCCCGATTGCAATGGCCTCGATTTTGTAAGTCGAGACCAGTTTAGTGATTTTGGCAGCCGATTTCGAAAATTCATTCTGCGGTGGATGTGGATATATGGTCTCATTATGGAGCAGATCGCCCTGCTCGCCCAGGCAAACTACTTTGCAGCCTGTGCGGTATCCGGGATCGATAGCCAAGATTCGTTTTTGTCCCAATGGTGCTGCCAAAAGTAATTGACGAAGGTTGTCGGCGAAAACTGAAATTGCTTCATCATCGGCTTTTTCTTTTGCAAGATTGGCGAACTCGGTTTCGATAGAAGGTTTCAGCAATCGTTTGTAGCCGTCGATGACCGCTTTTTTTACGTATTCGGCCGCTTCGGAATGGTTGCGTACAAAGCGAGCAGAAAGTTTCTCGATGCATTTGTCGTCGTCGGGCGAAATGGAAACACGCAAAAAACCTTCGGCTTCGCCACGGCGAATGGCTAAAAGTCGATGCGAAGGACAGCGCGAAAGAATTGCCGAAAAATCGAAATAGTCCGAATACTTTTCACCTTCCGTTTCTTTTCCTTTGACGACTTTAGAGGTGATAACGGCTTCGCGCGCAAAGATATTTCTTACGGTTTGTCGTGCTTTTTCGTCTTCGTTCACCCATTCGGCTATGATATCGCAGGCTCCCTTCAATGCCTCGTCGGTGTCAGCAACTTCAGCGTTTATAAAGTTTGCAGCTTTTTGTTCAACCCCCGCTGTCGGTTGTGACATCAACCATTTGGCCAATCCCTCCAATCCTTTTCGTCGGGCAATTTCGGCGCGCGTTTGTCGTTTTGGTTTGTAGGGCAGATAAATATCTTCAAGTTCGATTGCCTCCATACAATCATCGATTTTCTGCTTCAATTCGTCAGTCAGTTTTCCCTGCTCGTCAATGGATTTCAGAATGAAAGATTTTCGCTTTTCGAGTTCGATCATTTTATCGTACATCTCGCTGATCCGTGCAATTTGTACTTCATTGAGTCCCCCCGTCGCTTCTTTGCGATAACGGCTGATGAAAGGAATGGTTGCACCGCCGTCCAGTAACTTGATCGTGTTTTAGATGCTTGAAAGCCGAATTTGCAATGTGTCGGAAATGTAGGTATGAATGGATGACATGGTCGTAAGCATATGTGACTGCAAATTTACTTGATAATTTTCAATCGACACACAGGTTTGAGGATTTAGTGATGTGAGGATTTAGTGATGCACCGATGTGAGAAATTGACTCGTGATGAAAATTGTTTACAAAAATGTTCACGCAGATAATCGGCATAAATCAGCAAAAATCTGCACGAGAGAAAATGCCGGCCGGCATCTTCTGTAAAATGCTGTAAACTGATGCTGATAAATAATAATCCATCGTCAATTATGAGAAACGCACAAAATTGTTTTTGATGAGATCGATAATAATTATCTTTGTAAAAAATGATGCGATTTTTTTGAAACGCACTTGAATTTAGATGGCAAAACTCAAATCGGTTTATTTTTGCAATAATTGTGGTTATGAATCGCCAAAATGGATGGGCAAATGTCCTTCGTGCAGCGAGTGGGGAACTTTTGTCGAAGAATTGGTTAGGAAGGATGCTGCAAATCCCGCCGAAGACACGCGTTCCTTTATTGGCGTAAAAAGTGAGCCCGTTCCACTTGTTGCGGTAAAGGCCGAAGAAGAGCCCCGCATCGATTTGCGTGACGGCGAATTGAATCGTGTGCTGGGAGGTGGACTTGTTCCGGCATCGGTAACGCTTATCGGCGGAGAACCGGGAATCGGAAAATCGACGCTTGTTTTGCAAACAATGCTAAAGTTGAATGACTTTCACACACTGTATGTTTCCGGGGAAGAAAGTGCGAGGCAGTTGAAGTTGCGTGCCGACAGGATTGGCATTCGCAACGAAAGTTGTCTGATTTTGTGCGAAACCAACCTCGACGAAATATTTAAGCATATCAAAAACACGTCACCTCAACTTGTAATCATCGATTCCATCCAAACCATCTACGACGATGCGCTCGAATCGTCGCCCGGAAGCATTTCGCAAGTGCGGGAGTGCGCTGCCTCCATTCTGAAGTTTGCCAAGCAATCGGGAATTCCGGTGATCCTCATCGGACACATTACGAAAGAAGGCAGCATAGCCGGCCCGAAAATTTTGGAACATATTGTTGATACCGTTTTGCAGTTCGAAGGCGATCAGCATTACATGTATCGCATTTTGCGAAGCATCAAAAACCGTTTTGGCAGTACGGCCGAACTCGGGATATACGAAATGCATCAATCGGGTTTACGTGAAGTGAGCAACCCGTCGGAGCTTTTGCTTACACAAAATCACGAAGGATTGAGCGGCGTAGCCATTGCTGCCGCAATCGAGGGAATTCGTCCGTTTCTCATCGAAACACAGTCGCTGGTCAGTACAGCGGCTTATGGAACTCCTCAACGATCGGCGACCGGATTCGATATCAGACGGATGAACATGCTGCTGGCCGTTCTCGAGAAACGCGCGGGCTTTAAGTTGGCTCAAAAAGACGTATTCTTGAATATAGCCGGAGGCTTGAGGGTGAACGATCCCGGATTGGATTTGGCTGTGATCAGTGCAGTACTCTCGTCGAGTCTCGATATTTCGGTGGAGCGCGATACCTGTTTGTGTGGGGAGGTCGGGCTTTCAGGCGAAATCAGGCCGGTGAACCGCATTGAGCAGCGCATTTTGGAAGCCGAAAAATTGGGCTTTGCACGCATCCTCATTCCCTCGAACAATCTGAAAGGTTTTTCGTCAAAAGTTCACATCGAAATACAGCCGGTGAAAAAAGTATCGGATGCTTTTCGTCTCCTGTTTTCGTAAATAAGGGCATCCTCTTTTTGATACTCAAAAAAATGTATTATCTTTGCAACCGCTTTATGCGAGAACGGTACCTTGACCGAGTGGCTAGGTAACGGTCTGCAAAACCGCTTACGGCGGTTCGAATCCGCCAGGTACCTCACAGAAAAGAGGCTGTTTCTACTTCAGGACAGTCTCTTTTCTTTTTCTGATATTGCGAACCTTTGCACGATTAAACCAATCGAAAACACGTCCCGATATATTTTGATTTTGTTCCAATTAATTTTGGTTCTTTCAGATACTATGATAAAAAGCAAAGTTAAATCAGTAAATCATTTAGCTTCTTTTCAGCGGCATCGTCATGCAGCGAGGTCCCCCTCCACCACGGGGAAGTTCAGAACCTTCGAGCGTGACAACACATTTGCTTTCAGCGTCGATATCGCATTTGTCATTGATGATATCCCATGCCGAAACGATTTCGTAGCCATTCTTGTTCAATTCTTCAAGTGTGTGAATATTGCGAGCGTAGGAAATAACTTTACCGGGTGCTAATGCCAAAAAGTTGGCACCACTATGCCATTGTTCGCGTTCCTGATCCCAATCGTCGGATTTACCGCCGCATATTATCGGTTCGATTTCCATTCCCAGTTTTCGCAAAGCGGCCGGAATATTGGCAACAGACGATATCTTGGCTACCTTTCCGTTATCGATTTGAATGTGGACGGTGCGATAGGGTGTGTTCCCCAAAATGAGAGGACGATACACCATTGCAGTATTGACGTCGAGCATGGTGAAAACCATGTCGAGATGTATGAACGATTCGGGACTGTCGGGCAGTTGTTGAACTATGATGTGTTTTTTCGCAGGATCATTTTTACACAACTGCTGAATCAGCAGGTCAATAGCTTCTGGACTTGTGCGAACGCCGCTTCCCGCCAACAAAATATCATCGCGAAGAACAAGAATATCGCCTCCTTCGATTTTCACCGCAGGATTGTTTTGCGAGACATCGTACATATTGATTTGGTTTCCTTCGAAAAACAAATCACTTGCAAAAATGGCATCCATAATGAGCGATTCGCGTAC
This sequence comes from Dysgonamonadaceae bacterium, assembly GCA_029975415.1. Lineage (GTDB taxonomy): Bacteria > Bacteroidota > Bacteroidia > Bacteroidales > Dysgonomonadaceae > Seramator. The sequence goes on from JARKPE010000046.1 coordinate 22,114, forward strand.
GCGAACAGCATTAGCCATTTTGCAAACAAGCGCATTATTGCCGATCACTGCAGCCGGATCGCGGGTGAAATAAAAATTATAAAGCGGTTTAAGTGCATAATATTCGTCTTTCAGAAAGTCGGTCAAGCTTTTGATTTGTAGCGGAAGGCCTTCAATCAATACTTTGGCTGTTTGTTGAGGAGTCATGTCGAGCAGTAAGTCCAAATATTCTTCGGCCTGTTCGGCAGCACATACTTTTTGAAGCAACGACAGTTTCATCTCGTGGTTTTCGAGCACTTTCTCCAACAGCTGGGCAACTTCAACAACGATAGACGTTTTTTGCAGCACACCCTGCAGTTGCGCATATTCCCTTTGTGCAATCGAAAGGTTGAGAATATCACTATACAAGGCACGCTCGGCATATTTGGGTGTCATGTTTTCGACTTCGGGACCGGGATAATGAATGAGCACAGCGTCCAATTTGCCTACTTCGGATTGGATATTCAGTGTGATTTTTTTCTTTTCTTTCATCGATTATAAAATATTAGATTTGCCGGCAAACTTACATAAAAAAAACGATTTTTATGCGCCGCCCAACAAAAATCAAGGCAAGGGTGTTCTATAAGTGATGTGAATCAGTAGTTGAAACCGGCCACAAATTTTTTAGTCAAAGTATTTAAAATAAATACAATCGAAATTTAGCACACTTCAAAAGATTTGATGCAAAATAGAATATTCCCCAATCACATCGAGGGTTTTTCGGCAATCAAAATAAACTGCTCGTAATCGGATAATTTGCCGGGAATTTTTTCCTGCCGCAACACGTTGTAGGTCTCAACGTGTAATACTCGAAATCCTGCTTTCTCGAATTGTGCGGAGAGATCGTCGGTATCGAATCCTTTGTGAGGAATGGGGTCGAAGCGATGAAACGAGCCGTCTTCGCTGCGAATGTCGCCGATAGCGATTTTTGCACCGTGCGTGGTGATGCTAAACAGATGTTCGAGCGTTTTAGGAATATCTTCGATGTGATGAAAGGCCATGTTCGAAAACACGAAATCGATATCCGATGAACGATATTCGTCTATTTCGCCATGCAAAATTTCCACGGGAGCATTGTCGTCGATTTTCGAGCGCAACACCTTCAACATTTCCTCAGAAGTATCTTCGAACACGATACTGCGCACGCGCAGGAGCAGTTGCAATCCCACCAATCCCGTGCCGGCGCCTATTTCCAACGCTTTCCAGCCGGGTTGCGGTTCGATATGCTTTAACAGGGCTTGCACGAAATTGTCGGCCATTTCTATTTTTCCGGGCTTATCCCACTGGGCAGCCCGATCGGCAAAGTAGTCGGTCATCTTCGATTTTTTTGACAACTAAACGGCATTTAGCCGTAATTTGTTCATTTTGGTAAAAGTCGGTCAAATGCGAGTTGCGCCTGCTTTCCATTTGCAATACTGACAGTGCGTTTGGTTGTAAATGATTTGCAATGTCGGCATTCACTTTTCTTTTTTCGTGGACGAATTTTGTGTGAGAGGAACATTGGAGTTGAGTGGGAGGAGAGTTGGAGTTGGGTTGGAGTTGGGTCGGAGCTATGCAAAAGTTAGGTTCTCCGATTTTTTATAGAATGTTGATTTTCATTAGTTATTTAACTGAATACGTGAATTTTTGGTCAAGAGATGACGAATTATTCGATTCTTCAGTTAATAATTTTGTGAAGGAACGAAAATCGGAATTAGCTATTGGGAAATATTCATCGATGCAAATCGGGAGAAAAACAGAACGTAGGCAAAAGAGAGAAAAATATTTGTTATTTTTGCCTACGTTCTGAAGTTTAAAGATGGTGAGCAAAAGCTGCATTTTATTGTAGAAACCAAAAATGTAGGTAGCAAGGAGGAATTGCGACAGGAAGAAAAGATAAAAATCAAGCACGCCGAAAAGTTTTTCAACGGAAAATTGAATATCGAATTTAGGACACAATTCGGTGGAAAACAGATGAAAGATCTGATTAGTGAAATTCTGGGTCAGCATTAAATCAACAATTTTTTTAGTTTCGTGAAAAGCATTTTTGTACTCTTTTCAGCTATATTCTTTCACAAACAAACCTACTTGATTGATTGTTATATGGGGGACTGAAGATATTTCAAACAAATCAAAAAAATTGGAGATATGAAACGAAATGTTCAATTATCAGTAATGTTGATGATGACTTTGATGCTATTTCCCTCATTGAATGCGAAAAATGAGGCTTATGTAAGCGATACTTTCAAAACAAAACACAATCGCGAAGTAAAAATTACGTTTATTAAACACGGTAGCCTGCAAATTGCTTATGACAATTTCTTGATTCAGGTTGATCCGGTATCCATGTTTGCCGATTATTCGACTTTTCCCAAAGCCGATGTTATTCTGATTACGCACGAGCATGAGGATCATCTCGATCCGAAAGCGATCGATGTATTGACCAAAGAAAACACGCTATTGGTAATGAACGAATCGAGTGCTAAAAAATCGGGCAATACAAAAGCCAAAATAATGAAAAATGGCGATAAAATGGAGTTGCCGAATCAAATAATCCTCGAAGCCGTACCGGCATACAATACTACACCGGGACGCGAGCAATTCCACCCTCGTTCGCGCGACAACGGATATATCCTCACCATCGACGGATTGAGGATTTATATCGCCGGCGATACCGAAGATATTCCGGAAATGAGAAACCTGAAAAATATTGATATTGCCTTTTTGCCCGTCAATCAACCTTACACAATGACGGTTACGCAAGCGGTGAATGCGGCTAAAATGTTTTCGCCTAAAGTGTTGTATCCTTACCACTTTGGAAATACGGACGTAACACCATTAGAAAAACTTTTGAAAGACAGTGGCATAGAAGTGCGATTGCGAGAAATGCAATAAGAATTACTCTTGCGGGGGTGAGAAACAATCATCTACACCCCTACTCCACCGTAACCGATTTGGCAAGATTGCGAGGTTGATCAACGTCGCATCCCTTGATAACGGCAATGTGATAAGCGAGCAATTGCAACGGGATGGAAGTCAGAATCGGATAAAGACACTCGTCCGTTTCGGGGATAGTGATTACATGATCGGCCATTTCCCGAACCGTCCGATCGTTTTCAGACACCACGGCAATGATTTTTCCTTTTCGTGCTTTTACTTCCTGAATATTGCTCACCACCTTGTCATAAACTACTCCACCCATAGGAGCAATTACCACAACCGGCATTTCTTGACTGATCAGCGCTATAGGACCATGTTTCATTTCGGCGGCAGGATATCCTTCGGCATGTATATACGAGATTTCTTTCAACTTCAACGCACCTTCAAGAGCTACCGGATAATTGAAGCCTCGCCCGAGGTAGATGAAATGTTGCGCATAGGTGAATATCTTCGAAAGTTCAGCTATCAAATCGTCTTGTTTTAAAATGGAAACGATTTTCTCCGGTATGCGCGACATTTCTTTCAAGATGGAAAGATAGATTTCTTCCGAAATGGTACCCTTTTCCTTTCCCAACACCAGAGCGATCATGGTCAACACGGTTACTTGAGCGGTAAAGGCTTTAGTAGATGCTACTCCGATTTCGGGTCCGACGTGTGTATAACAGCCCGCATGCGTAGTGCGTGCGATGGACGAACCCACCACATTGCATATCCCGAACAAAAAAGCGCCTTTCGATTTGGCCAACTGGGCTGCGGCAAGGGTATCGGCCGTCTCTCCCGATTGCGAAATAACTATCACCACATCGTCCCTGTCAATGACAGGATTTCGATATCTGAACTCTGAAGAATATTCTACTTCAACCGGAATACGTGTAAATTCTTCGATGACGTATTTGCCTATTAATCCGGCATGCCACGATGTCCCACAGGCCGAAATAATGATGCGTTTCGCGTTCAGAAATTTATCTTTGTGATCGATGATCCCGGCAATAGAAATATTGTTCTCCGAGACGTTGACACGACCACGCATACAGTCGGTGAGTGTTCGAGGCTGTTCGAAAATTTCCTTCAGCATGAAATGCGGATACCCTCCCTTTTCGAGTTGACTGATGGTCATTTCGAGTTGTTTGATTTGAAGAGTTTTCTCCACATTCGAAATCGTTTTGATGTGGAGTCCGTTAACAAGATCAAGCGTGGCTATTTCTTCCTCATCCAAGTAAATCACCTTGTTTGTATATTCTACTATGGGGGTTGCATCCGAAGCGAGGAAATACTCGTCATCACCAATTCCGATAATAAGCGGACTACCTTTGCGGGCAGCCACGATAACGTCGGGATTATCCAAATCGATAACTGCAATCGCATAAGCACCTACCACCTCGTTCAGAGCCAATTGCACGGCAGTAGCCAAATCAACGGCATGTTCGTTTTTGACGTATTCTATAAGTTGAACAAGTACCTCTGTATCGGTTTGGCTTTGAAAAGTGAAACCATGCAGCAGAAGTCCCTCTTTGAGTTCCGAATAGTTTTCGATAATGCCATTGTGGATTAGAGCAATTCGCTCCGATTGAGAGTAATGCGGATGAGCATTCACTTGATTGGGTTCGCCGTGCGTTGCCCATCGTGTGTGAGCAATGCCCATTGTCCCGCTGATATCTTTGCCTTTGGCGAAAGCTTCCAAATCCGAAACCTTTCCCTTTGTTTTGTACACTTTGAGGTTATTGTCGGAGAGCAAAGCAATTCCGGCACTGTCGTAACCTCTGTATTCCAAGCGCTTCAATCCTTTGATCAAAACATCATACGCTTGTTGTTTGCCGATATAACCAACAATTCCACACATTTTCTTGCGTTTTATTTATGAATTAGAACCCGGGACTTTATCTCCTAAGCCTCTCAAAAGGCTATTGTATCGTTTCTCGTCGTTGATAATGCGAAAAGCTTCTTTGAATATTTCGTTTTTGTCGTTCATAATCCTGAAATATGCCGACGAGTTGTACAAATCGCGTGCAATTAATGCTTTTAACTGAGTAAACAGTAAATCACGCGAACGTTCGAATTGCTCATCGTCCCATTGAATGTTGTCCGACAAAGCCATCCGCTTGAGATTGTCAACCATCTCGGGTGTAATTTCATATTTCTTTTTGAAAATTTCAACATCGGGATAAGTAGCAAGTAATGTCTTGCGATTTCGATCGACTTCAGATATCGAAATCCGATTGACAATACCTTTGGCAATGAGATCGCGGTGCAGATCGGTAAGCGTGGTAGTGTCGATAGGAACAAAATAATCGGGCATGATGCCTCCTCCACCATAAACAGTACGCTTGTTGACCAATGTCTTATATTTCAACGAATCGGGAAAATGGATACTATCGGCATGAATGAGCTCTCCGCGATTATAACGGTTAAGAACGTCCATATTATAGGAATCGAGATTTCCGTTTTCGTAGGGTTTTTGAATGCTACGTCCGGTAGGGGTATAATAACGCGCAACGGTCAGGCGAATCATGGTGCCGTCGGGAAGAGGCAATTGCCGCTGCACAAGTCCCTTTCCAAAAGTACGTCTACCAACAATCACCCCTCTGTCCCAATCCTGCACGGCTCCCGAAAGAATTTCGCTGGCGGATGCCGATCCTTCGTCAACAAGCACCACCAAATTGCCTTTCTTGAAATTTCCTTTTTCGGTGGAGTTGATACTGTATCGGGGTTGATTTTTACCTTCGGTATAAACGATAAGCTTGCCCTTTTCGAGGAACTCGTCGGTGATATCTGTGGCAGTTTGCAAAATCCCTCCTCCATTGCCTGTCAGATCGAGAATCATATTCTTCATCCCTGCAGCAAGCAGTGCATTTTCTGCTTTTCGAAACTCATCGGTTGATGTAGCGGCAAAGCGGCTCAAACGGATGTAACCGGTATGATCGTCAACCATATACGAAGCGTCGATGCTGTAAATGGGAATTTTGTCGCGAACGATGCGGAATTCGAGCAATTGAGGAACACCTCTGCGTAAGACCTTTACCTTTACCTCTGTCCCTTTCGGGCCTCTCAGCTTTGAAATTACGTCATTCGTATTCATTTTGACGCCGGCGATCAGCGTATCGTTTACATAAAGAATCTTATCTCCGGGCAAAATGCCTACCTTTTGTGACGGGCCGCCCGAAATAACCTCCATCACATAGAGTGTGTCCGTGAGCATATTAAACGAAATGCCAATTCCTTCGAAATCGCCTTGTAAAGGTTCGTTCATTGCTTTCACCTCTTCTCTATCAAGATAGGAAGAATGTGGATCGAGGTCGCTGAGCATTGCTTTAATAGCCGTTTCTGTCAATTTTTCGGAATCCACATCGTCCACATACAGATTTTTGATGAGCTGCAATGTCCGTTCGAATTTGAGACCATCCAAACTGGGGCGTAATTGGCCGAATCCTTCCGCCGAAATCAAGAAAAGGGTGAAAAGAAGAGCGATTATTTTTTTGTTCATAATTCTGATTTTAATCTGTTTACACTTTAATCTTCATTCCTTTGGGAATAAAATCGGATACATCGTGCCCATATCGAAGCAATTCTCTCACTTGAGTCGAACTCACGTGCGTGAGTGCGGGTTCGGTGAACAGAACAAAGGTCTCGATTCCCGAAAGGGTTCGATTCATGTCGGCGATCGTTTTTTCGTATTCAAAATCGTTTACCGATCGAATTCCACGCAAGATGTATTTCGCACCGGTTTTTTTTGCAAAATCGATTGTGAGAGAATTATAATAGCCTACCTTGACGCGGGGTTCGTTTTCATAAAGGTTACCGATCATGGCCAATCGTTGTTCGAGGGAAAAATAGGTTTTTTTCGATTCGTTGACGCCGATTGCAATTACGATTTCGTCCACCAGACCCAATGCTCTTTGCACGAGCGATTCGTGACCGATGGTGAATGGATCGAATGTGCCCGGGAAAAGGGCGATGCGCTTGTTAGCATTATCGGAAACATTCCCGGGATAGAATGAAGCTTGATGGGAATCATCCATTTTTCAAATTTTAATGAGTTGGGGGACTGAGGCAAAAAAATATTTATTCGGGACAACAGTCCGATAGTTCGATAAACGTCAAGCAGAAATGCTCACGTATTTTGCATCGTCACGAAAACCTATGCCACTTCATCCTCATCGATCACCAGATTTTCTATAATAAAACTCTGGCGCTCAGGTGTATTTTTACCCATATAAAACTCCAACAGCTCTTTCAACAAGTCTTCCTTGCGCATGGTAACTCTGTCGAGTCGCATATCGGGACCGATGAAATGACGAAATTCGTCAGGCGATATTTCGCCCAAACCTTTGAATCGTGTTATCTCGGGATTGGGCCCTAATTCGTCGATGGCGGCGAGTCGTTCTTCTTCGGTGTAGCAGTAAATTGTTTTTTTCTTGTTACGCACTCTGAACAACGGCGTTTGCAGTATATACACGTGATTTTTCTTGATCAAATCCGGAAAGAATTGCAGAAAGAACGTGAGTAACAGCAGCCGGATATGCATCCCATCGGTATCGGCATCGGTGGCGATGATCACCTTATTGTAGCGAAGTCCTTCCATGCCGTCTTCGATATTGAGGGCTGCCTGCAGCAAATTGAATTCCTCGTTTTCGTAAACGATTTTTTTTGTAAGCCCGAAGCAGTTGAGCGGTTTCCCGCGCAAACTGAAAACGGCCTGTAAATTCGGATCACGACTTTTGGTAATAGATCCGCTCGCCGAATCACCTTCGGTGATGAAAATACAGGTTTCCTCAAGCTGATCGCCTTTGGCATCATTATAATGAATGCGGCAGTCTCGCAATTTTTTGTTGTGCAGACTTGCTTTTTTGGCTCTTTCGCGGGCGAGTTTGGTCACGCCGGCAATGGCTTTGCGTTCCTTTTCCGAATCGAGAATCTTTTTCTGAAGGATATCGGCAGTTTCAGGATTTTTGTGCAGATAGTTGTCGAGCTCTTTTTTCAGAAAGTCGCTGATATATTTGTTAACAGAAACGCCATTGGGAGACATATCTTTCGATCCGAGCTTCGTTTTGGTTTGCGATTCGAAAACCGGTTCCTCCACTTTGATGCTGATAGCAGCTACAATACCGTTACGTATATCGGAATATTCGAAATTGCGATTGAAAAACTCCTTGATGGTGCGCGCCGAAGCCTCGCGAAAAGCCGAGAGGTGCGTTCCGCCCTGCGAAGTGTGCTGCCCATTTACAAACGAGTAATACTCTTCACCATACTGATTTGTGTGGGTGATGGCGACTTCAATGTCTTCGCCATAAAGATGAATGATGGGATAGAGATTTTCGGACGTCAGATTTTCGTTGAGCAAATCTTCAAGTCCGTTTTTCGACATATATTTCTTTCCGTTGAAAACAATCGTCAAGCCGGTATTCAGAAATACATAGTTTTTGAGTAACGGTTCGATAAATTGTTCCCGATAAACGTATCCGTCGAATATTTCGGGGTCGGGTGTAAACGACACGAGCGTGCCGTTGCTTTCGCCCGTCGCATCGGAAGTTTCTTCACGAACCACGATTCCGCGTTCGTATTCCACACAACTCGATTTGCCATCGCGGTAACTTTCAATAAAAAAACGCGACGAAAGCGCGTTAACGGCTTTGATGCCGACACCGTTGAGCCCCACCGATTTCTTGAAAGCCTTCGAGTCGTACTTGGCGCCTGTATTCATTTTGGAGGAAACATCCTTCACTTTGCCGAGTGGTACACCACGACCGTAATCGCGGACACTGACATTAGACCCTTCGATTTTCACTTCGATGGTTTTTCCGAAACCCATCATAAACTCATCGATAGAATTATCGAGCACCTCCTTTAGCAGTACGTAAATGCCGTCGTCATATGACGAACCGTCGCCCAACTTACCGATGTACATGCCCGGACGTCGACGGATATGCTCCTGCCACTCAAGCGTAACGATATTTTCTTCCTGATAATTCCCGATAGTTGAAAGCAAATTTTTATCTAATTCTGACACTTTTTTATCAACCGTCCTTTCTAAAATTTTCCTGAAAAATTAAAACGATCAACCTAAATATCTTCGATAGCAGTAGCAATCAAAGACTCTTAATGTATGCCCTTCTTGTTTTGTGATGCTTGGCATTGAAATCTTCCCACATCGAGCGCACTTTGCCATTGGTTTCCAATTCGGGATTGCTCTCTGCATACTCAAATCCGAGATCGATAGCCTCCGGAATAAATTGGCTAAAGATGAGGGCATTCACCCCTTTACCCTGATACTCCGGATCGACGCCGATCAACAACAAATCGAGCACCTTATTGTTTTTCCCTTTCAAGGCATTGTAAAGGTGATACCAACCGGTAGGCAGAAACTTTCCTTCGGCTTTCTGCAATGCCTTTGCCAAACTGGGTAACCCTATGCCGACGCCCACGATTTTGTTGTCCTCCTCACGCAGCACAAGCGAAAGAAAATTGAGTCGCAGCATGGGGATATACATATTCACGTAGTAATCAATCTGGCGATCGGTGAGAGGCACATATCCGTAGAGTTTTTCATACGCACGATTAAGCAACATGAAAATATCTTTTGCATAAGGCCACACATCTTTTTTGTTGTCAAACTTTTTCACCGTAAGGCGAAATCTTTTTCTCACGGCTTCTCCTACACGCATAAACCGTTCGGGAATTGCCTTCGGTACAGGTATCAGATACTCGTACCAATCCTGGTCTTTGACATATCCCAAGCGCTCGATCTGATCTTTATAATAGGGATAGCTGTAGCGTGTGGACATGGTTCCGATCTGGTCGAAACCCTCTATAAGCAATCCCTCGGGATCGAGATCGGTGAAGCCCATAGGACCTTGTATCTTTTTCATTCCTTTAAAACGTGCCCAACTTTCAGCCGCGCCGAAAAGTGCATCAACCACCTCGTTGTCGTCGATGAAATCCACATATCCGAACCGTGCATTTTGCTCATTCCATACTTCGTTAGCTTTGTAATTGATGAAAGCTGCAATGCGACCCACCGGCTTTCCATTGCGAAATGCCATGAAATAGGTGGCTTCGCAATGATCGAATGCAGGATTTTTTTCTTTGTTCAACGTTGCCAACTCGTCATAAATCAAGGGCGGAACATAATATTCGTTTCCCTTATATAAATCAATCCCGAAATGCACAAACTGTTTGAGCATCTCCTTACCGTCGACTTTTTTTATTTCTACTGACATTAGGCCAATATGTATTGGGGTTAATTCAATGTTTTGTAAGTTTTTTCTTACTCATGTTACTCACAAATCACATCATTGCGCAAAGATAATGATTTTTTTCTTTTTTATGTTGACAGAATTATTTTATAGCAAATAGAAAAATAAAGAGGCGAAAGCAGCCCCTCCTCAATTGTCATTTTCTGATTAACCTTGCCGCAAACTCCCAATTAAATAGCCCAACCTTGATGTTGATTGAAAATTATCATGTAACTTTGCTTGATAAAACCGACAAAAAAGAAAACATCATGAAAGGAATTGTATTGGCAGGCGGCAGTGGAACTCGCCTTTACCCTATCACCAAGGGGGTTTCGAAGCAAATGCTGCCAATTTACGACAAACCAATGGTGTATTATCCCATTTCAACCCTGATGCTGGCCGGCATTCGCGACATTCTCATCATTTCCACGCCACAGGATTTACCCGCATTTCGACGATTGTTGGGCGATGGATCCGATTATGGCCTTCGCTTCGAATATGCCGAACAACCCCGTCCCGAAGGTTTGGCACAAGCCTTTATTATCGGCGAGGAATTTATCGGCGACGATAGTGTCTGCATGGTGCTGGGCGATAATATTTTTCATGGACAAAGTTTCACGGCTATGCTCAGGTCGGCCGTCGATAATGTCGAAAAACTAGGAACGGCTACCGTGTTCGGCTACTATGTCAACGATCCCGAACGCTACGGCGTGGCCGAATTCGATGCCGAAGGCAATGTGCTGAGCATCGAAGAAAAGCCCGAGCATCCCAAATCGAACTATGCAGTGGTGGGGCTTTATTTTTATCCCAATAGCGTAGTGGAAATCGCAAAACGGATCAAGCCTTCGGCGCGAGGCGAACTCGAAATCACGACAGTCAATCAGGAATATCTCCATCGGAGCGCTTTGAAAGTGGAATTGTTCGGTCGCGGATTTGCCTGGCTCGACACGGGGACGCACGATTCACTCTCGGAGGCATCTACATTTGTGGAAGTGCTCGAAAAAAGGCAGGGACTCAAAATTGCTTGTCTCGAAGAGATTGCCTGGCAAAACGGATGGATTTCCAACAAACAGTTGCTATGCCTGGCCGAGCCGATGAAAAAAAATCAATACGGACAGTATCTGATCAGGCTGGTTGAGAAATAATTTTCCAAAAGAATCATCTCGTTTATGAAAAAAATCGAAACCACCATACCCGGAGTATTTATCGTTGAACCGAAAGTTTTTGGCGATCTACGCGGCTATTTTTTCGAATCGTATGCCGAAGAGTGGTTTCATCAAAATATCGCTGACATTCACTTTGTGCAGGACAACGAATCACGATCGACCTACGGCGTACTACGCGGGTTGCATTTTCAAAAACCGCCTTTTGCTCAGGCAAAACTCGTGCGAGTGGTTTTTGGGCGTGTGCTCGACGTGGCCGTCGATATCAGACCCCAGTCTCCCACTTTCGGGCAATATGTGGCAGTTGAACTCTCGGAAGAAAACAAACTTCAGTTTTTCCTCCCGCGAGGCTTTGCTCACGGATTTGTAGTGCTGAGCGACGAAGCCGTATTTCAATACAAATGCGACAACTATTACGCGCCACAGGCCGAAGGCGGCATCTTGTGGAACGATCCAACGTTGAATATCGATTGGCAAATTCCGCCCGAGTCCATCCTTTTATCCGAAAAAGACAAAAAGCATCCCACTTTCAATGAGTTTGCACAATCGTTGTCGATATAGTTTTTTATCCGAATCCTAATTCATCCAATCATCACATTATAATATATTATGGCACAATCATTCTCTCGAAATATCCTCGTTACGGGCGGCGCCGGATTCATCGGATCGCACGTGGTTCGGCTGTTTGTGAACAAATATCCCGACTATCGCATCATCAATCTCGACAAACTCACTTATGCAGGCAATCTGGCCAACCTGAAAGACATCAAAGACCGTCCCAATTATGTTTTCGTGAAAGGTGACATCTGCGAACTCGATGATATGCTCTCGCTCTTCGAGCAATATGCCATCGACGGCGTCATTCACCTGGCAGCCGAAAGCCATGTCGATCGAAGCATTAAAGATCCTTTTACCTTTGCCCGCACCAACGTGATGGGAACCCTATCGCTGCTGCAGGCAGCCAAAATGACGTGGGAAGCCAATTATGCCGGTAAGCGATTTTATCATATCTCCACAGACGAAGTGTATGGCGCTTTGGATTTCGACGAAGCACTGTTCACCGAAGATACCCGTTATAATCCTCACAGTCCGTACTCGGCTTCGAAGGCAAGCAGCGACCATTTCGTACGTGCTTATCACGATACCTACGGACTGCCTGTAGTTATTTCGAACTGCTCCAATAACTACGGGCCCTATCAATTTCCCGAAAAACTCATACCGCTTTTTATCCACAACATTCGTCACAACAAGCCGCTGCCCGTATATGGCAAAGGAGAAAACGTGCGCGACTGGCTGTTCGTGGAAGATCATGCACGTGCTATCGATGTCATTTTTCATCAAGGACGGGATGGCGAAACCTACAACATCGGCGGCTTCAACGAATGGAAAAATATCGATTTGATCCGTGTAATCGTCCGTACGGTAGATAGGTTGCTCAATCGCCCCGAAGGCTCGTCCGATCACCTTATCACCTTCGTCACCGACCGCGCCGGACACGATTTGCGCTACGCCATCGATTCATCGAAACTGAAAAACGAACTCGGATGGGAGCCTTCTCTGCAATTTGAAGAAGGCATCGAAAAAACCGTTCGATGGTATCTCGACAATCAGGAGTGGATGGACAACGTTACCAGCGGCGACTATCAGCGCTACTACGACGAGATGTACGCCAATCGGTGACAGAATTCTATAGAGTACTCTTGTCCGATCCTATACATGGAGGGGAATGCTCTACAGGTGCAGGAACCAATTTTCGAAGTGTTGGAAGGTTTACTGCAAATGCACAAAATGTTTCGTGACATAGAAAACCTTGTATTCGAGTGCAGATAAAAGGACAGCATCGAGAATCATGTTTTCACTGTTTTAAATTACTTTATTCAATAAAATTTCAATACTGTGTTAACTGCAAATTCCGATGAACTGAAAAGTGATTCCGCAATTATTGTATCGCAATAATGTTATAAGTATTGAATATCATCATCCGATATAGTCGCCGTTTAGAGTCCTAAACGGCGATTCTTTTTGCAACTATCTGCTATAATCAATTTCATATATCAGTGTCGATTACAGATGGATAGTGATAAGCTTAACATATCCCGTTGGTGTGGGGTAAAATCATTTTATACTTATTTGTTGTTAGTACAGATCCCCAAAACACACATATTTCGGTATTGCAGGAGGATATCTCGGAAACTACTTTTGTAGCCGATTATCACTTAAACAATTTGAAATATATGAAAAGAATATTACTATTTATGATATACCTGTCAATTTCAACATATGTGACGATAGCACAAACAGGAATTATTGAAGGAATGGTCACCACCAAAGATGGCAATCCTGCCGAATTTGTAAATATATGGTTAGTTGGAACTGCGAAGGGTACGACTGTAGATTCGGATGGTTATTTCCGTCTCGCTGATATAAAACCCGGCAATTACCTTCTGCGAGCGTCTTTTGTAGGGCTGGAGACCCAGACAAAAGAAGTGAAAGTAGAGGCAGGGGAAATCATAAAAACGTCATTCGTTTTAAACGAGACCGGTCAGGAATTAAAAGAAGTCATAGTTACAGCCAAACCCTCCAAATATGTAGCCGATTATCCATCAATTTCGCTTCGCTTAAAAACGCCTTTACTTGAAATTCCTCAAAATATTCAGATCGTTACGAAACAAGTGCTACAGGATCAACAAATATTCGATATATTGGAGGGTGTTACACGGAACGTGAGCGGTGCACGCAGAATGGAGCATTGGGACAATTATGCTCTCATTTTCATGCGTGGCTCGCAAATAGCTGCTTATCGTAATGGCATGAACGTAACAATGTTATGGAGTCCTCAACCTGAGGATATGAGTATGGTTGAACGAATTGAATTTGTCAAAGGGCCGGCAGGATTCATGCTCTCGAATGGAGAACCGAGCGGATTTTATAATGTGGTAACCAAAAAACCGACAGGAATTACAAAAGGAGAAGCATCAATGACTGTCGGAAGTTTTAATACTTATCGAACAACACTCGATTTGGATGGGAAATTCGATCGTTCCGGCAAATTATTATATCGATTTAATATGCTGGGACAAGCCAAAGGTTCACAACGTCCGCACGAGTTTAACAATCGATTTTCGATTGCTCCGGTAATCAAATATCAGTTCGACAAAAAAACATCCATGACAGCGGAATATACGTACAATTACAATCAAACTTCACCCATTGGGAGCAATTATTCTTTTTCAGCAAAAGGGTATGCCGATCTACCGGTCGATTTTACTACCGCCGAACCAAACATGTCGCCCACAAAATTGAATGAACATTCAGCATTTGTCACATTATTGCACAATTTGGACGATAATTGGAAATTTACCGGACAAATAGCCTATATTCTTTCTCAGCAGGTAGGGCAAAGTTTGTGGCCTACAGGATTCTCTACAGATAAGGACACTCTTTATCGAGCGGCTTCCATTTGGGATTATTCGGGAGAAAGTAAAGTTGGTCAGTTCTTCATAAATGGTGATCTGAAGACAGGACCATTCAGGCATAGAGTGCTCACGGGAATCGACATGAGTGATAAAACCTATTTTCACGACTGGTCTCAGAGCGGATCATTTGGGAATTTGAACATTTATTCACCCATATATGGTCAAGTGGCAGCTTCAAGCTATCCGGAATATGACCGTAAGTTAAATATCCGTCAGCGAGGCGTTAATTATGAAGAGTCGTACGTAGGGTACTATTTACAGGACGAAATAGCAATGTTCAATGATCTGCTTCGTGTTACATTAGCCGGTCGATATACCACAGCGACAAATAAAGACCCTTATTCGGGAAAAGTTGATGCAAGCAGATTTACACCTCGTGCCGGATTGAGCTTTACAATAGATAAAAATTTATCGATTTATGCCGTATATGATCAGTCGTTTGTGCCTCAAGGAGGGGCTGATTACTATGGAAATAGCTTTAAACCCGTTACGGGATCGAATAAAGAAATAGGCATAAAACATGATTGGTTTGACAGTAGTTGGGTATCGTCACTATCTTTTTATCAAATTGTGAAAAACAATGTTCTCACTGCCGATCCCGAACATACGTATTTTTCCGTACAATTAGGCCAAACTACTACAAAGGGAGTTGAATTTGACTTACGTGGACAGATCTCCTCCCAACTAAGCATGACGGCAAATTATGCTTACACGGATGGCGAAGTAACAAAAGATACGGATCTCAACAAAGTGGGCGCCGCTACACCCGGCTCAACCAAACACATTGCAAATGCATGGCTAACATATCGTTTTAGCAACAGTAGTCTCAAAGGGATAGGGGTTTCTGTGGGAGCACAATATCAGGCGGGAAGGACGGCATGGTATGTTTTCGACGGAACCAGTCAACTGCTTCCCGATTATTTCAGACTGGATGCAGCAATTTCCTATCAGCTTCACAGATTTTTGATTGCTCTCAACATCAATAATATTACCAATCGATATCTTTATTCGGGGGCATATTATTCATATAGCGATTTTTATTATTGGCAATCGGAACCAAAAACGAATTCTCGTCTAAATGTTACGTATAAATTTTAACTGGAAATGAGCATGAAGAGGTTTTATTATCAAATACACCTATGGCTCGGGCTTGTATCCGGGCTTTTGGTGTTCATTATATCCATTACGGGCGCACTCTACGCTTTTCAGAAAGAGATATCCGGATTAGAGAAGTATAACAAAGTTGAGGTGCGTGATGTACCAAAATTACCTCCATCTCAACTGAAGTCGGTAGCCGAAGGAGTTTTGCCGGGTAAAACACTCAATTTCATTAAATACAACGGAAGCGGAAAATCTGCCGAAGCTTTTTTTTATGGATATAACCCCAAGTATTATTATATTGTATATCTCAATCCTTATAGTGGAAGCGTGCTAAAGGTGAAAGATATGAACAAAGATTTCTTTCGATTTATATTAATGGGACATTTTTATCTCTGGTTACCGCCACAAATCGGACAACCATTGGTGGCAGGATCAACTTTGGTTTTTCTCATTGTCTTAATTTCAGGAATTATTGTCTGGCTACCGAAACGATTTTCGCAACTAAAAAAAAGACTGACACTAAAGTGGGGTAAGAAAGTGAAATGGCAACGTGTGAATTACGATTTGCATGTTGTTGGGGGAATCTACGCTTCCATTTTTGGATTTGTGTTTGCGATCAGCGGTTTGGTTTGGGGATATCCTTGGTTTGCCGAGGCAGTTTACAAATTGGCGGGAGGGAATAAGAGTCTTACGTACAGCGATGCTTCGCCAAAAAACAATATATCGTCATCATTGACTATTGATGAATCTATCGATAAAGTATGGGCATTGATGCAGACAGAATATCCCAAAGCCGCCTCCATAGAAATACATCCTCCACGAAACGATTCGACATTGATTGCTGCAAACGCTACACAAGCGGACGGCAAATATTGGAAAACCGATTATAGATACTTCGATTACAATACACTTAACGAGGTGAGTGTTGACAACTTATATGGTCGCTTTGCAGATGCCGATACGGCAGACAAAGTCATGCGCATGAATTATGAAATTCATACGGGTGCAATATTGGGATTGCCCGGAAGAATAATTGCCTTTTTTGCGAGCATTTTTATTGCAGGCCTACCAATAACCGGATTCATTATCTGGTGGAGAAAAAGAGGAAAAAAGAAAAAAGAGACCTTGTTTTAACTTGATAATTCGATATTTTCCTCATTATTCTATAGCAGTATATACTCGATAAATAAGGATTTGCTTTATTTTTTCCTGCCTCTCAGCACTTCTCGTTTTCCGGGAGGACCGGGAAGTCTTTCAACGACGAATCCCGCAGTTTGCAATGTTCTCCTCACCGCACCTTTGGCACAATAGGTTGTGATGATGGCGCCACTCGAACAGAGAGCGAAAATCTTTTCGAAGATCTTCAACTTCCACATTTCGGGCTGCTTGTCGGGAGCGAATGCATCATAAAAAACCACATCAAATATGGTTTGCGGATCAAATTGTGCAGGTTTTGAAAAGTCGAAACGATGTTTGACGAGTGAAAATCGAGATGATATATCGATTGGAGTTTCCCAGGGGGAAGAATGAAGCAGCTCAAATGTGTCGGACAGCTGAGGTGCAATCAGTAACGGATAATTTAAAGCTGAGACCTTCTCTTCTGATAGCGGATATCTTTCGACTGTGTGATAAATGATTTTTATGTTCCTCGATTCGGTTTCGAACAACGAAAGAAAGGCATTCAATCCTGTCCCGAATCCTATTTCGAGCAAATGAATTTCGTCTTTATCACATGCTCGCAATCCTGCTTCAATATATACATGCGACGATTCTTGGATGGCTCCGTGAATTGAATGATAATGTTCGTCGATGGCCGGTACATAAAGTGTATGCGATCCATCTTCCGTTATTTCGATTTTGATTTCTTCCATTTGCAACAAAAATATGAATTCTTTGTTAAGTATTTCGCATATAGGTAGAATTTGTTACTTTTGTTAAAAAAAATAATGAACCCAAATCAAATTGTCTTCTGGGCAATACTTTCTGTAGTTTTTTTTGTGGGATGCAAATCGGAGAAAAATAGTGATCAGAAAGTGCTCTCTGTAACGATTGAGCCACAACGATTTTTCCTTGAAAAAATCGTTGGCAATAGTTACCGAATCAATACGGTCGTTCCTCCCGGTGCAAGTCCCGAAACTTACGAACCGACTCCGGCAATGATGCTTGATTTGGCTAATAGCAAAATATACTTTAAGGTAGGTTATCTGGGGTTTGAGAATGTATGGGTTGCGAATTTGGCAAAAAATAATCCCAAAATCGTGATTGTTGACTGTTCAAAAGGAATTGATTTGATTATGGGTGGCCATGATCATAATTCGGACGAGAAAGACATTCATCATTCGCCGACACCTGATCCCCACGTATGGTCTTCGCCAAAAACAGCAAAAATATTTGCCGGAAATATGTATCGAGCTCTCGTATTTGCAAATCCCGACAGCACTCAGTTTTATAAAACCAACTTCGAGAAGCTCGAAAAAATTATCGACGATACCGACAGTGTCGTTTCCGGATTGCTTCGCAATGTGACTTCACGCAGTTTCGTCATTTATCACCCGGCATTGAGTTATTTGGCTCGCGATTACAATCTCATACAGCACAGCATCGAGTTCGAAGGCAAAAATCCGTCGCCATCGCAAATGAAATCGCTTGTGGATATTGCTAAAAGCGAACAGGTAAAAGTAGTTTTCATTCAAAAAGGATTCGACCGAAAGAATGCCGAGGTTGTGGCTCAGGAAGTAGGAGCTAAAGTATTCGAAATAAATCCGCTCGGCTATGAGTGGGATAAGGAAATGATTCGTATCGCCGAGATATTGGCCGGGAAAAGAGATGAATAAACTGATTGAAATAGAAAATTTGACAGTTGGTTACGAGAATAAACCCAACGTGATTCACGACGTTAACCTCACCGTGTATGATCGCGATTTTTTAGGAATCATTGGCCCAAACGGAGGAGGAAAAACGACTTTGCTTAAAGCCATTCTTGGTTTGGTAAAACCGTCTGCCGGATCTATCAAGTTTTATGATAACGGTCAACAGGTAAGTTCGATCAATATCGGTTATTTGCCGCAAATCAATCAAATCGATCGGAAGTTCCCCATTACGGTGCATGATGTCATTTTGTCGGGACTTACGCCTTCGGGACGAATCCTCAAGCGCTATACAGCTGCAGACAAACAAAAAGTGCATCACGCAGCAGAACAGTTAGGCATAGCCGATTTGTTGAAACGCCCTGTTGGTGAGCTGTCCGGAGGACAATTGCAGCGCGTATTGCTTGGAAGAGCTATCGTGGACAATCCAAAATTGATTGTTCTTGATGAACCAAACTCGTATGTGGACAAACTCTTCGAAACCAATTTCTATAAACTGTTAGGTGAGATTAACAAGGAGATATCAATCGTGCTTGTTTCGCACGATATTGGCACTATCATTTCTCTTGTGAAAAACATAGCCTGTGTCAATGGTGATTTGCACTACCATTCCGGCACCGATATTTCTCCCGATTGGTTACAAAAAGCATATGACTCGTGTCCGATAGAAATTCTCGGACATGGATCGCTTCCTCATCGGATATTGCTTGAGCACGATCATGAAGAGTCTCATCACGATTGATCGTGAATCGCGATTAAAATTCAAATCCGAACCGCAAAAATGCTGCGAAAACATTTTTCAATCCACTGCTTTTCCCCGATGGATGTATGATGTATTGTATGTCCGGTTGCAAATAAAAGTATTTCAATAAAGGTTTGTGCCAGGTGAGTTCGATCGCAGTTTCACTGTCGTTGGTATGGGCAAGATGAGCATGGGCAATGGCAATGCCAAGTTCATCGTCGTGAGCTTTAGACAAAAATCCCCTGAAGTTCATCCCCACTCCCAGATAGAAATCGTTTGTACTTATTTTAGAAGGACTATAGCCGATCTGCAAAAATCCATTTATTTTTTTGTTATTCAACTGCCATATTTGTTGATCGATGATGCCATACAATCCCCATGTGTTGGTATCGAGCGAATCGGGAAGGTTACTGAAAGTGCGTTCAAGGATATGGTTGTGTGCAAAAATGCCCAGTTTATACGTTCCGGGCCATTGTTTGTTTGGCGAAAGATATTGCATTTCACTTATCCCTAAGATTCCGTCTCCATTTTTAAACTGCCAATTAATGTTATACGGATTTTTTTCGAAATCCGTTGGAGTGCCATCGTATATCGCATTGAGCCAGATGAAACGATCGGATATTTGCCATTTTGCAGTAATGCCGAGTGATGTAAGCGGGAAAATTGGCGCATGTAGATTCAACGAAAAAGTGGGAAGAATGCCAAAAGAACTATTAAGAAAAAGTCTTCCGTTTTCGGTATTGGCAATTTCAACATTCATATCTTGTAATCCGACAGTCAATTCTACTTTTTCAAAATGATGCCTATACCATAATTCCTGTAAATAAGTGTGGTTTCCGGCTTCTATATTCGAAGTAATTTGCAAGTCGCCAAACATACTTTCCGAAGGCGTTTTGCCATGAGTATTGGCCACATTTACAAAAAATTCGCCCTGTTTCCAGAATCCGGCTTTTTCGGTATCAAATGTGAGATTAAGGTTTGCAAAACCCAAATAGGTGTAACCTGTTTTTATCCCGCCGGACAAATTGAATGCATTTTCACCAATGTAAGTTGCTGTAAATAGAAAAGATGAGCTCTGTCTTGTAGAATCATTATTTGCTTGCAATGAAACTGCTAATACCAATACCAACCCCAAAAAAATCAAATTTTTCTTCATAGGCGACCTGATTTTTTAGCCGCCACAAAATTATCATTAAATTATGTGGTGTAAAATAGCATGAAGTAATTAAAAAACAGGAATAAAATCGCTATCATTGATGATACCTATCGCAAATAGACGCAGACGATTGATCAACATAGTTAATAATACCGGATATATAGCAACAGCTATTTCATCTATTTAGGAATAGCAAAGGACGAAAAACTGCCACTTTTTCCCTCTCGGTCTTTCTCGAATAAAGAAGATTGAACATTCATAACATCGGAAAATTTATTTATCCGCGTCGTAGTTCCTCGCATGTGTAAATACCTTTTTAGTGCCGTGCAAACGAATGACGCAAAAATAAACTATGTCTCCAATATAAAAAATTTGAGACTTTGGGAGAAAATTTTCACCTATTTACAGGTAAATTAATCCCGATTACATATATTTGCATACATAGTCAAATGATGTTATTTCTAATTTAAATTGATAAAAATGAATACATTACAAAAAATGGCTATAGTCCTTTCTTTGTTCGCGGGACTATCTTTAGGCTTGCATGCACAAAAAACAGTATTGAAAACGAACGTTCCTTATTGGTTTACAGCAACACCTAATTTGGGAGCGGAATTTGCAGTGGCTGATAAGGTGAGTGTGGAGGTTTCGGCAGGGTTCAATCCGTTTAAATTTGGAGATGATAAACAATTGAAACATTGGGTCGTATGGCCGGAAGCACGTTATTGGCTTGATGAGACTTTTAACGGTCATTTTTTTGGAGTTTACGGTGTTGGCGGACAATTTAATATGGGAGGTTTGGATATTCCGATTGGGAAACTGGAAAACCTGAAAGATCGTCGTTATGACGGATCGGCTATCGGCATAGGCGTCAGTTATGGTTATCGTTGGATATTGAACAACAAATGGGGAGTGGAAGCTACGTTGGGTTTAGGTTATGCCCGATTAGATTACGACGTATATTCGTTGGGAGACCATGCTCCCAAACAAGGAGAAAACAGGAAAAATTTTTTCGGTCCAACGAAGGGAGCAATTTCAGT
>JARKPE010000048.1 GCA_029975415.1 Dysgonamonadaceae bacterium
CGACCGTGAGATCGAAATCGTCATAATATTCGCGGGTGGCAAGATATCCGTATTGTTTGTCCGGACCACTTTCACAAACCAATAACCCGTTATCGACATACCATTTTTCGGTACCGTATATTTCCCATCCTTTCAGGTCGACACCGTTAAAGAGATCTACTTCTTTGGTCTTACGGGGCAATTCTTTGATTTTGATATTTCGAAACCATGCGGCGGAACCGTGATCTTGGAGGCAAATTACACCTTTGCGGGCAAGTCCGTATTCGGGCGCATCTTTCCATTTACCACTGTTTTTTTTCTCGAACCAATCATCGGTCCATGCTTCGAATTCCAGAACTTTCTCGCCGTTGAGCCAATGTTCGACATGCCCATTATCGAAAACGATTTTCGACGTGTTCCATTCGCCGGCCGGTTTGATGATTGTTTTCGAAGTATCGGGCACGTGCATGGCATAATCGGCAGCGGTTTTTTGCCAGTCTTCGAGTGGCTCGGGAAATCCGAAATCATCAATCAGCTGATACTCGGGACCGGTAACGTAAGGCACTTTAAATTTCGGATTTTCCACTACGTGATATAGCATGCCGCTATTGCCTCCCTCGGCAATTTTCCAGTCCCACACAAGTTCGAAATTTTCGTAAATTGTATCGGTCACGATGTATCCTGAGGCATCGCTTCCTGAACCTTTGGCGCGTATGCAGCCATCTTCCACAATCCATGGTGCGGTAAGGCTGTCGCCATTGTAATCTCTCCATCCATCGAGGGTTTTGCCGTCGAATAACAATTTCCAGCCTTCGGCCTTTTCGGCTTCAGTCAGCACATTGTTTTTTGGTGCAGGCGTACATGCAGCCAATAATGCTCCTGAAAGAGCAGCACATGCGATAAAAAGTTTTGTTTTCATGATCTTTTTATATTTAAAAATTTAAAACTTTTTCTCATTGTTTCAAAATCGTCAAAATTATTTTTTGAAAAAAGCGGATTTATCGGTTACTTCGCTGTTTGAAAGAAACAATCGAGATTTTATGCGGCTAAGTTATTCAAATATGACGATATATGCAAATGTTTATTTGATTTACGGCATTATTTGAGATGAATTACAAAAGAATGATATGTAGGTCGAGATCGGTAAAGGAGATTAAACCATTCCTAAAGTTGAGCGTTGTAAACACAGAAGAATTTAATAAAGTTGTATTTTGGAACTGATAGATTTATCGAAAAATGAAATTTCGTTGCGCAACAGGGCATTTGTGGCGACGATGGGTTTTTTTGACGGTGTACATATCGGACATCGTCATTTGATTGATCAAGTGAAAGCTCAGGCAAAGCGTCAAGGGTTACCTTCGGCCGTGATTACCTTTCCTGTGCATCCGAGAATCGTCCTTCAACAGGATTATCAGCCTAAACTGTTGTGTGGATATGAGGAGAAAATAGAACAACTCGAAACAACGGGAGTGGATTATTGCGTGAGTCTCCCATTCACAAAAGAGCTCTCGAATCTTTCGGCTCGGGAATTTATGCGACAAGTGCTAAAAGAACGTATTCATGTACAGACTTTTATCGTGGGATACGATCATCGCTTCGGACACAATCGAGAAGAAGGGTTCGAGGATTACGTGAAATATGGCAATGAATTGGGAATTAAAGTAATGCAGGCAACCGAATTTCGTTTTGCCGATCACGAAGTGAGTTCTTCGCTCATTCGCAGATTGCTGGCCGAGGGAAAAATAACCATTGCCAATCGTTTGTTATCCTACAACTATCGGTTGTCGGGTAAGATTGTTGAAGGTTATCAAGTCGGGAGAACGATTGGATTTCCAACGGCAAACATTCAGGCTTGGGAACGATTTAAGGTGATTCCGGCATTGGGCGTTTATGCGGTATTTGTGCGTATTGGCAATGAAATTTACAAGGGAATGCTTTATATCGGGACACGTCCTACCATCCATCAAAGCGAAGAAATCAGCGTTGAAGTAAATATTTTCGAGTTTGATGGCGATCTTTACAACCGATCGTTAACCGTTGAATTCGTCGATTTCATTCGACCGGATATGGTTTTCGAAAATACCGAACTTTTGGCACGTCAGATACAACAAGATAAATTAACCGTTTTGGAACGATTGAATAACTAAAAAATAAAGCTATGGAATATGCAACATTGAACAACGGAACAAAAATTCCTTACGTTGGATTAGGCGTTTTTCGGCTCAATGACGAAAAAGCAGCTTACGATACCGTACGTATGGCATTGGATAATGGATATCGCCATATTGACACGGCGAGTATGTATCAAAATGAAGAAGCGGTGGGACGTGCCATTCGCGATAGCGGAATACCGCGAGAGGAAATTTTTCTGACGACCAAGCTTTGGAATGACGATATTCGAGCCAACCGTGCGGAACGTGCTTTCGAGGCAAGTTTGAGCCGACTGGGTCTGGACTATGTTGATCTCTATCTGGTGCATTGGCCGGTCAGGGATTTGTATGTATCGGTGTGGAAAGATATGGAAAAGATTTATGCTTCAGGCAAGGCTAAAGCCATCGGAGTGAGCAATTATCTGGTGCATCATCTCGAAGAGTTATTGACAGAAGCGTCGGTAGTGCCGGCCGTGGACCAAATTGAGTTACATCCTTACCTCGTTCAGCAGGAATTGATAGATTTTTTGCATGCAAAACAGATTGTTCCCGAAGCATGGAGTCCTTTTTGTGCGCGCAAGAATAATCTGCTGGATGATCCGGTTTTGAAAAAAATCGCAAGCAAATATGCAAAAACCACCGCGCAGATTGTGCTCCGATGGAATTTTCAGCGTGGGGTAGTGGCTATACCCAAATCTTCGAACAGCGAGCGACAAAAAGAAAATCTGAATATTTTCGATTTCGAATTGACTGCCGAAGAGATTGCGCAAATTTGTTCACTTGACAGAGATGAGCGGGTCGGATCTCATCCCGACAGGATTACGTTTTGATTATAGATTTCCGATTAAAATCCATCTTCAGAGCTTGATGCATTTCGTTGAAGATGGATTTTTGTTTTATCGCGTCTCAACTTTTTTATTGACAGTACCAATCGTACATTCGTTTTACGCCCTCGTCGATATCGATGTGGTGATGCCATCCGAGTGCGTGAAGTTTTGATACGTCGGTGAGTTTTCGCATAGTTCCGTCAGGTTTTGACGCATCGAATGCAATTTGGCCGTCGTATCCCACGGTTGTTGCTACCAGTGAGGCCAGATCTCTAATGCTAATTTCCTTTCCCGTTCCTATGTTGATATGGCAATTTCGGATTTCCGATTTTCCTTTTTTCAGATCGTCAAAATTCACTCGTTCCATGATAAATACACAGGCGTCGGCCATCTCTTCGCTCCACAAAAATTCGCGCATCGGTTTTCCTGTACCCCACAGTTGGAGTGAATGATTCCCGATACCGTATTTGTGCAGCAAATTCTCGATCTCCTCCTGCGAATGTTTGCCGGTAATGCCTTCTACCGGACGGCGGTTTAAATCTTTTCGGATTTGCTGCCACTCATTTTGTCGAAGACATTTGGCGAGATGAATTTTCCGAATCATTGCAGGCAAAACATGACTCTTTTCGAGATCGAAATTGTCATTGGGCCCGTAAAGATTTGTCGGCATCACGGCGATAAAGTTTGTTCCGTACTGGATATTGAAGCTTTCACACATTTTTAGTCCGGCTATTTTTGCAATAGCATACGGCTCGTTGGTATATTCGAGTGGCGAGGTGAGTAATGCATCTTCGCTCATGGGTTGAGGTGCATCTTTCGGGTAGATACACGTGCTCCCCAAAAAAAGCAGTTTCTTGACCCCGTGTCGAAAACTCTCGCCTATGACATTGTTTTGGATTTGAAGGTTTCGATAAATGAAATCGGCACGATAGGTGTTGTTGGCGACAATTCCACCCACATAGGCCGCAGCCAGAAATACGTAATCGGGTTGTTCTTCGTCAAAAAATTGCCGAACGGAGGCACCGTCCATCAAATCGAGCTCTCGATGCGATTTTCCGATCAGATTGGCATATCCTTTTTCTTGCAGGTTTTTCCAAATTGCCGATCCAACCAATCCGTGATGTCCGGCCACATATATTTTGTCTTTCGGGGTCATTATGCTATGTTTTTAGTTTTCAATTCTTCGCTTTTGTCTGTTAATTATTCAACTTCTGCCCTCAATTTTAATTTACGCACAAAACGCATATCGTTGGCAACCATTAGTTTGACGAGTTGATCGAAAGACGTTTTCCGAGGATTCCAACCCAACAGAGTTTTGGCTTTTGTAGGATCTCCCAATAATTGTTCCACTTCAGCCGGTCGAAAATATTTAGGATCTACTTCCACCAATACTTTTCCTGTTGCAATATCGATCCCTTTTTCGTCCACACCGACGCCTTCCCAACGAAGATTGATCCCCACTTCGGCAAAAGCAAGTGTACAAAACTCGCGGACGCTGTGAAATTCGCCCGTAGCAATCACGAAATCTTCGGGCGATTCGTGTTGGAGCATCAGCCACATACATTCAACATAATCTTTGGCGTAACCCCAGTCACGTTTGGCGTCGAGGTTTCCCAGATAAAGTTTATCCTGCATTCCTTGTGCGATGCGAGCGGCGGCAATGGTAATTTTGCGTGTTACAAATGTTTCGCCTCGTCGTTCACTCTCGTGATTGAATAAAATTCCGTTTACGGCAAACATTCCATACGATTCTCGATAATTCTTGGTGATCCAGAAACCGTAAAGTTTTGCCACTCCGTATGGGCTGCGCGGATAAAAAGGCGTTGATTCGGATTGCGGAATTTCTTGTACTAATCCGTATAATTCGGAAGTAGATGCCTGATAGATTTTTGTTTTCTTTTCCAATCCCAAAATGCGAACAGCCTCCAACAAACGCAACGTGCCGACAGCATCCGCTTCGGCAGTATATTCGGGGACGTCGAAACTCACTTTGACGTGGCTTTGTGCCGCGAGGTTGTAAATTTCGTCGGGTTGAATGGATTGTATGATACGGATTAGCGAACTCGAATCGGTCATATCGGCATAGTGCAAATTGATGAGTCGCTGCTGTTTCATGTCGCGCACCCATTCATCGAGATACAGATGCTCGATGCGACCGGTGTTGAAGGAGGACGAGCGTCGGAGTGTCCCGTGAACTTCGTATCCTTTATCAATCAGAAATTCTGCCAAAAAAGAACCATCTTGTCCGGTGATGCCGGTAATCAATGCTGTTTTTTTCATGTCTAATCTTTTTAAAAGACAAAGTTATAATATTTCACAACAGAACTATCCTAATCGGGAGATATTTATTTCAGCACACTTGGGGTACAGCGTCTATAGATTTCAGAAAAGAGAATTTTTCTGCGAATGATTGGCTGAGGATATTATGAATACGACCTTATGGGTTTTTAATTCATGAAGCATGATGGTTGTTTACTTGGAGTTGGTATGGAGTTGGTACGGACTTAACCCCAACATGTCATTCGTTGTCGATATTCGTTAAAGAGAAGATTGAAACTATCGATTTTGTGTGATTGCCCGTTCGATGAAGGCAATGAAATTTAAAGGTTCTATATGAAGTTGTATGGGTAAACGTACAAGCACTATCTGTAAGACATCGCAGGTTTAGCTAATAGCTTTTTTGCTAAACCAATGGTTCATTGATTCTTGGGGCGTTGCCCCAAACCCCACATGCTTTTTTGCCTTGATGCAAAAAAGTATGCAAAAAAGATCAAGACTGCATCTCCTCAT
>JARKPE010000098.1 GCA_029975415.1 Dysgonamonadaceae bacterium
TGTGCGGGTTCAAGTCCCGCTCCGAGTACCAAGAAAAACTGCTGTAAATCAATTGATTTACAGCAGTTTTTCTTTTTTGCAGGACGCCAAAGGGCTCCAAAGAAAACGAGATATAAGATTTAAACAACTTTAACCATGAGCCACTCTTTTCCCGTTCCACTTGACTATATTTTCGCTTTTATCCTTATTTTTGCAATACATCACTTCAGCAATTATGGTATGTAATCAATCTTCACCCGCTTACAACATTTTATCAATAAATTCACTTCATGACGGTTGAAAAAATTCAATCGACCTTCTTGAGTTGAAATCCGAATATTGGAATGACAAGACCCTACACAGGTTGTCCGTGAAGAAATTTATAAGTCATCATGCGAGTTGGTCAAGAAGTAGAACGCTTGAAACAAGAAGCGAAAAAGCTATCCTATTATTAAAAAAACTAAAATAATGCAGTGTTTTTCAGTTTTATGTGTCTTTATTATGAATTTCTCTTTTAATCCATTATTAAGGTGAAGACGACAACGAATGATCATAAATAAATCAATGGCAAACTTTCTGACGGCATTTATTCCTAACAGATCGAAAAGGGAGAAGTGGCGTGAGGAATTGGTAAAATCTGATCTATCCTTTTTGATGCGTAAGGGGTTTGCGGAGGTCATGGCAGGAATCATCCCACACAAAATGACGAGGAACCAATGGCGGGGAATTTTGCGTTATGGATTACTACGGGCTCTTAAACTCCGCTGGAAGGTATATCGCAATAGGACGGTATCTCCGAAGCATTATCTGGCTGTCTGCGCAATAGCAAAAAACGAAGGCCCCTATTTTCAGGAATGGATAGAATGGCATCATAATTTAGGAATAGAGAAGTTTTACATATATGACAACGAAAGTACGGATAATACCAAAGAAGTATTGGAACCTTACATAGTATCAGGGTTGGTGGAATATGTGTTTAGGAAGGGGGTGAAACAACAACTGCCGGTCTATGATGATTGCTTGGAAAAACATCGTTTGGATGCACGTTGGATTGCGTTTATTGATCTGGATGAGTTCATAGTGCCTATGCAAGACAAAACGATTCCCCAGTTTTTGTGCAGGTTCGAGGGTGCGTCCGCAGTAGAGGTTAATTGGTTGGTATATGGTAGCGGTGGAGCCAGAAAAAAAGTGGCCGGAGGGGTCATGGAGCGATTTAAAAGACATTCGGAACCAAGCCATATTTTGAACAGGAATGTTAAGAGTATTGTCAATCCACGTCGTGTCTTTTCATTTATCGGTTGCGATGAAGTAGCAAGAATGTCCGGAAAAACTGTTGATTCGCACGGTCAATCGGTTCGAAAGAATTTCAGAGATCGCAACCCCCAGCACGATGTTATTCGTATCAACCATTATGCTGTAAAATCCTACGAAGAGTTTTTGGAAAAACGTGCCAGAGGTCGGGCTAGGGCACTTAGTATCCGGAATTTGGACTATTTTGAACAATTCGACCTTAATGATATAGAGGGGTGATCAATCGAAAAACCGAGCTAGCCGGGTAATTCTTGTTGTGGTTGATTCGAGATTTGGCCAATAACTCCCGTTCCCCAAGCCCCTTCGCTCGATTTTCCCGATACAAATTCCCCGATACCGTAATACAGCGACAGTAACTCTTGGAT
>JARKPE010000103.1 GCA_029975415.1 Dysgonamonadaceae bacterium
CGGTATGATTGTGGACGTATTCGGAATAGAAGCGTTCTTGCCCGGCTCGCAAATCGACGTAAAACCGATTCGCGATTACGATATGTTCGTTGACAAAACAATGGAATTCAAGGTCGTAAAAATCAATCCCGAATTTAAAAATGTAGTTGTTTCGCACAAAGCTCTTATCGAAGAAGAACTCGAACAACAAAAGAAGGAAATCATTTCGAAACTCGAGAAAGGTCAAGTACTCGAAGGTACTGTCAAGAATATCACCTCTTATGGTGTATTCGTCGATCTGGGAGGCGTAGATGGTTTGATTCACATCACCGACCTCTCTTGGGGACGCATTCAACATCCCGAAGAAGTGGTTCATCTCGATGAAAAGATCAATGTTGTAATTCTCGATTTCGATGATGAGAAGAAACGTATCGCCTTAGGCTTGAAACAACTCACCCCGCATCCATGGGATGCACTCGATCCAAACCTGAAAGTTGGAGACGTAGTGAAAGGTAAAGTAGTAGTGCTTGCCGATTATGGTGCATTTGTCGAAATAGCTCCGGGAGTCGAAGGTCTTATCCACGTTTCGGAAATGAGTTGGACACAACACTTGCACAGTGCACAGGATTTTATGAAAGTAGGCGACGAAGTTGAAGCAGTGATCCTGACGCTCGATCGCGACGAACGCAAAATGTCGCTCGGCGTGAAACAACTCAAACCCGATCCATGGGAAAATATCGAAGAAAAATATCCCGTAGGAAGCACTCACACAGCTATCGTGCGCAACTTCACCAACTTTGGAGCTTTCGTCGAAATTGAAGAAGGTGTTGAAGGTTTGGTTCATATTTCCGATTTGTCATGGACGAAAAAAATCAAACATCCAAGCGAAGTTACCGAAATTGGTGCACCAATTGAAGTGCAGGTGCTCGAAATCGATAAGGAAAATCGTCGTTTGAGTCTTGGACACAAACAATTGGAAGAAAATCCGTGGGATGTATTCGAAACCATCTTCACTGTTGGTTCGATTCACGAGGGCACAATCGTGGAGCTTATGGACAAAGGAGCCGTAATAGCTTTGCCCTATGGAGTCGAAGGATTTGCAACACCAAAACATTTGGTGAAAGAAGACGGCTCGCAGGCACAAGTGGACGAAAAACTCGAATTTAAGGTGATTGAATTCAACAAAGATGCCAAACGCATCATCGTGAGCCACAGCCGCGTATTCGAAGACGAACAGAACGCAGAAAGATCGGGCAAAAAATCGAAACGACAAGGCAAAAAAGAGGAGAACGAATCTGCTTCAACTCCGATGATCGAAAAAACGACTCTCGGTGATATTGAAGAACTTGCTGCGCTGAAAGAGAGACTCGATAACGAGCAGGCAGCGGCCAAGAAGGAATCGAAAGCTCAACAAAAGAAAGCTAAAGAAGCCGAGATTCCTGTGGCAGAGGAGAAAGCTGCCGATGTCGATGTGGAATCCGAAACGGATGTGAAGGAGTAAAACGCTTTGCTTCAAAATAAATTTAAAAAAAGCTGTACCGCTCGGTACGGCTTTTTTGCTTTTAGGCGAGATTAAACTATTTTTGCTAACGAAAACCATCAAACATGTCAACGAATAATTTTTTTCGCGATTTTTCCAACTATTTGTCATCTCGCTTTCCCTATAAAGTACAAAAGATTTCGATTGATGCCGGTTTTACGTGCCCCAACCGTGACGGGAGCAAAGGCCGCGGCGGATGCACCTATTGTAACAACCAAAGCTTCAGTCCTGGATATGGGCAACCCCAAAAAACCGTTACCGAACAGTTGAAAGACGGGATCGATTTTTTTGCCCGCAAATATCCTTCGATGAAATATTTGGCCTATTTTCAGTCGTACACCAACACCTACGACAGTGTGGACAAACTCATTGAATTGTATCGCGAAGCGCTTTCGTATCCCGATGTTGTGGGGCTGGTAATCAGCACGCGTCCTGATTGCATGCCCGACGAATTGCTTGATCATCTGGAAAAGCTAAATCGGCAAACATTCGTACTTGTAGAATATGGAGTGGAAAGTACGCTCGACCGCACCTTAGAGGGCGTAAATCGATGTCATACATGGGAAGATTCGCAAAATGCCATTCGCAAAACCATCGAAAGAGGAATTGCTACCGGCGCGCATCTGATATTGGGCTTGCCGGGCGAATCGAAAGACGAAATGCTCGAGCATGCCACTCGAATTTCTTCACTTCCGCTCACAACCATAAAATTGCATCAATTGCAAATTATCAAAGGTACTGCTATGGCGCGTGATTATCTCCGGAATTCTTCTTCAATTTCTCTTTTTTCACTTGATGAGTATATAGACTTATGTATCGATTTTGCCGAACGTCTGAATCCCGATCTGTATATCGAACGTTTTGCTTCGCAGTCGCCCAAAGAATTGCTCATTGCACCCGATTGGGGATTGAAGAACTACGAATTGACCGATCGTGTAATCAAAAGATTTGCTCAGCGGGATACCTATCAGGGAAAACTTTTCGGGCGATAAAAAAAGGCAGCTTGTTTTGTAATAAGCCGCCTTTTATTAAACATATTTCCTACATAAATCATTCCTTATATATTGTAATTGGAATACTCTGAGATTCTGTAGGGTTAGTTGAGTCTTTGTAATATTTGAACTTTACATTGATATTTTTATATGTTTGAGAGGACTCAAAAGTTACCAAATTACGTAAGGCAGTCATTTTAACAGCAGCGATATCGTTTACCACTTTTCCGGTACTTGTTGATGAACCCGTTTTATTTAGACGAGCTTCAATCGTTAAAAGTTGCGTAGTTGCATAACTTGTTGGATCAATCACCGCATATAACTGGAGAGAAATCGATTCCCCGTCAGCTTTCTGGACAGAATAAGGAAAGAGCAGGTAATCGCCAAAAGTTTTTGAAATGGGATAATAATTATAAACATTTAATGCGCTAAAAGGTACAATATCAGTTGGAGCTGGAGCTGATTGTGGAGTAAATGAACCTAATGGTACAGGATCTATTTGTGTCGTTACCACATTATAAATATTGTTCCCGGCAAACCCATTTGCAGAAGACCATGCCCATGAAATGGAATACCATCTCTCAGGCTCTTGCAATTTTATTTCGTTCGATGTCATAATCGTAGCTCCGTTAAAAGCAATTTGACTTCCGTCTGTTGTTCGTGTGATATAAAATAGCTGTTGCTCGCCAGAGGCACTTTGTTCTCCCGAATCGAGGCACGAGTTCATCAAAATCATCATGCCGATCATACTGAATGCTAATAAAATCTTTTTCATTTTGTTATTAATTTATTTAATTGTGATGTATTTAAAATCCAAACCTCAAGCCAACATTTAAATCGAGAATGATTTTTTCGTCCGAATAAATTGTTGACCATTTGTTGTCGGCATCAAAATAATAGCCGCCACCAATTTTACCATATAGATAAAGATTGTTCCAGACAGGATACGAAATTCCCACTCCGGCATTGATAGACAGTTGGGGATTGGGCTGCCGAATACGTTCGTTTACTTTTAGTTCCGATTCGCTGTTTAATTCATTTAGTATGCGATTGTCCACATAGTTGTATTTTCCGTAAACATCTTTTTCGATGATTCCGCCCAACGAAAGATACAGATCTGCATTTCCGAAGGAAACGAGATTGTAATTGAGGTTTAGCGGGATGCCCACATAATGTAATTGTTGAGTTTCCTTTTTTCGATAAATGTTGGACGTATTTTTTGCTTTCGAATACAAGTAGGTGTACACCAGTCCGCTTTCGAGCGAAAGCTTGTCGGTTAAAGGTTTTGAAATGGTTAATCCGACGGAAACGGGTTGCGAGTGTATCATTTGTGAAACATTATCGGACGCATCATCCGATAATTCCTGTGAAGCGAGTATAAAATTAGGTTTGGAGAAATTATTTGCAATTTCGGCACCGCGCAAAGTTACCGGCGAATTCATGGTTCGATTGGTGGAAGTGAGTCCTCCTTTCGTGTTCAATGCTAACGTAAGGGGTTTATCTTCTTTGCTTTCGGCCAGTGTGAGGTAATTTTGCGCCGCGATTTGTTCAATTTCGTAAAATATCTCGTCATTATCCGTTTTATCCTCAGAGTCCGTCGTAAGAAATTTTTTTTCGGTTCCTTTTTCGATAGAATTTATACGATAGGTTTCTAATTTAATGTTTTCTTCATTTTTGAAATGTTGCGAACGAAGAAACGGTTTCTTAGTATGGTTTTTGTTTGGTTTTTTCATCTCAGTCGAAGTGATGAGTGGTTGCACATCTTTTTTATCGATCGAAATGCTTTTGTTTTGAGTATTCTGTTCGGCGTTTGTTGATGCTGCCGGTATATTTTCCGTCATGGCCTTTTTGTCGGTCATTAGGATGGAAGGGTTATTTGAAGGCGATTTCAACAAATATGTGCTGCCGATTACTATGGCCAGTACGGCTGCGGCTCCCGACAATATCCATCGACGCCGAATGACACGCATTCGAGCAGAGCGGGACAATGTATCGTCAATCCGTTGCCATATATTGTCGGCCACCGGAACTTCGTAGTTATCGAGTTTCGAACGTAGAAAATTTTTTATTTGGTCATTTTCATTCATTAGGGTCGTTCACCATTTTTTTTGATAATAGCATTTATCTGCTTTTTCAATAATGTTCGGGCTCTTGAGTATTGCGATCGGGACGAGGCTTCGCTAATGCCGAGCATATTCGCTATCTCCTTGTGGGTTTTATCTTCGAACACGAACAGGTTGAACACCGTTTTGTATCCGAGAGGAAGCGCATTGATCAAGGCTAATAATTGCTGTTGTGAAATATTGTTCGAAAGCAAACCTTCATCATCTTCGTCTTCCTCAATTGGTTCCGATTCCATTTGCTCGATATCGAATCTGATTTCTCCCCGTTTTTGTTCTTTTCGCAAGTATGATAAGGCCACGTTTGCGAATATACGCTTCAACCAGCCCTCGAATGATCCTTTGCCCTCAAAAGATCCGATATGCGAAAAAACCTGGATGAATCCGTCGTGCAAGAGATCGTAGGCCGTTTCTTCGTCTTTGCTGTATCGAAGGCAAATAACCATCATTTTTTTGGCATATTTTTCATACAGCATTTGCTGGGCCTTTCTGTCTTGTCTCTTACATGCTTTTATCAGTTGCGAATCGTCCATGTTTATCGCATTCAATTATTCAGATGTGAAATATTGGGAAACGTTGCGTGAGCAGTCTTCCGTTTTCACAAATTTAGCATTTTTTGTCCAATGCAAATTTTTCACTGTTTTAGTTTACAAATATCGTAAAAAAACTGACAACAGGTAGATGAAGAATTTGTAAATAAAAACGGTAGAAGAAAAGTATCCTGATTAAATTGGTTGATTATCCTTTTTTTTTTACTTTTGCTCCGATTAATAAACTATTTCGAACGATAATGTATGAAAGATTTTTTTAAAATCATGCTGGCTTCGGCATTGGGCTTTGTAATTGCGACAATCCTTTTGTCGATCATTTCGATGATCATGTTTTTCTCTGTGGCATCCTCTATGACCGCAGCCTTTAATAACGATCAGTATGTAGTGCAAGATAACAGTATTCTCAATCTTCGTTTGAGTGGAGTCATTTTAGAGCGCATTTCTGTGGACGACCCCTTTTCGGGTATTATGCCTCAAGACAGGTCGGTGATGGGATTGGCTGAAATCACGAGCGCCATTCGAAAAGCTCGAAACGAAAACAAAATAAAAGGTATTTATATCGATTCGCGCATTTTCTCGGCGTCACCGGCCACTCTTTCCGAAATTCGTCAGGAACTGCTGCGTTTTAAAGAAAGCGGGAAATTTATTGTTGCCTACGCCGATAACTATACGCAAGCCGGATATTATTTGGCCTCAGTGGCCGACAAAGTTGCCATTAATCCTCAAGGTTCGCTCGACATTCACGGGTTGGCATCGATTCCGATGTTTTTCAAGGAAGCATTGCAGAAAATGGGAATAGAGGTTCAGGTATTCAAAGTGGGAACATATAAATCGGCCGTGGAACCATTTACTTCTACAGAAATGAGTCAGGCCAACCGCGAGCAGGTTACTTCCTACCTCAACGACTTGTGGAGCTTCATGGCGAAAGATATGACCGAATCGAGAAAATTGAGAATTTCCGAGTTGGATTCCATTGCCAATCAAATGCCGGCATTGAAAGATGCCGATTACCTTCTGCAAACAAAATTGGTTGACACTTTGCTTTATGAAACAGAGATGAAAAACTATGTTCGCTCATTGCTTGATCTGGACTCGGATGCGAAAATTCCGGCGGCAACGATTGAAGAAATGAACAAGGTAAAGCCTTCAGTAGCTCAAAAGAAATCCGGTAATCAGATCGCTCTTCTTTACGCCTTTGGCGATATTGTTTCAGGAAACGGTTCGACGAATATTCAGGATAAATTCATGGTCAACGAAATCGAGAAACTTCGCAAAGACGATAAAATAAAAGCCGTAGTTTTCCGTGTTAATTCGGGCGGAGGGAGCGCATACGCTTCCGAACAGATTTGGAAAGCCATCACCGATTTGAAAAAAGAAAAACCCGTAGTTGTTTCGATGGGCGATATGGCTGCATCGGGAGGATATTATATTTCATGCAACGCCAGCAAAATAATTGCACAACCCACCACTATAACCGGTTCGATAGGAATTTTCGGCATGTTTCCCAATTTCAAGGGGACATCCGAAAAACTCGGTTTGAATTTCGACGCAGTCAAAACTCACCGTTTTAGTGATTTTGGCAACGTAACCCGTCCTATGGACGATAGCGAAAAATCGATGTTGCAAGCTTATATCGATCGAGGTTACGATACTTTTCTTACACGTTGTGCGGATGGACGCAACATCCCGAAAGATACGCTCGAAAAATATGCTGAAGGCCGTGTCTGGACAGGCAATCAAGCATTGAAAATAGGGTTGGTTGACGAACTCGGGAACCTCTTGACAGCTATCGAAGCAGCTGCCGAATTG
>JARKPE010000117.1 GCA_029975415.1 Dysgonamonadaceae bacterium
TCAAAACGTCAGCTTTGCTGATGGCTTCTTTCAGATTTGCGGTCGCCCGCAACACCCTTGCCATTCGCTAATGTTTCCTATCAACTTGGCACATACAGGAACTCGCATCCTGCAAGCTTAATACCATGCCCGACATACAAATGAGACCTAACAGGTTTTGGAAACCTGTTAGGTCTGAACTACTCACCACATCATAATTCTGCGGGTATGAAAATTTTGCGTTTCAAGCATTCCTAAAGATAAAGTCAATAACCAAGAATTGTTGCCTGAAAAGCGGATCTTCCTAATTTTTTGTTTTGAACGATTGCCTCACTGCCCCCTATTCTCATCTGTCATTTTGGACTCACTATCTCCCATCTGGTGAGATTTGCAATCCCATCATCAAATAATTTGTGGATTTCAAATCCACCGCTATGATGACTTCAGATTGCAAACTCTCGCGACGAAAGGTTGCAATCTGACAGTGTTTCCAGCACAAGTATAAAAACCTGCACTATTTTGGGACTATTTTTTCTTTTTCGGAATGTGAATGGCTTCACCCAAAGCATCGGCGCAGGCTTCGAAAAGTGCTTCGGAATAGGTGGGATGTCCGTAAATGGTTTTCACCACTTCATCCACCGTAATCTCCATCTCCACGATGAGCGAAGCCTGATTGATGATTTCGGCCGCCATCGGCCCGATGATATGAACACCGAGTATTTCGCCGTAACGATTGTCGGCAATCACTTTCACAAAACCGATAGTGTCGCCCGAAGCAAGAGCACGTCCGTTGGCCACGAATTGAAATTTACCTACACGCACATCGCCGTATTTTTCGCGCGCCTTCTCTTCGGTAAGCCCCACCATCGCCACTTCGGGCAAGGTATAAACTACCGACGGTGCCGAATGCAGGTTGGCTTCGCGATGATTGCCCTTGACGGCATTTTCGGCAGCTACCTCACCCATGCGAAAAGCCGTATGCGCAAGCATCCACAAACCGTTGACATCGCCCGGAGCGTAAATTCCCTTGACGCTCGTCTCCATATATTTATCCACCTTTATTTTCCCGCGATCCATTTCAAATTGCACTTCGCCGATTCCTTCCGTATCGGGCACTCTGCCAATGGCAAGCAGGGCCTTGTCGGCAAATACTGAATCGTGACCGTCGATTTTTATTTCGAGGCGGTTGTCCTTGTCCACAATCTCGGTAATTCGGGCGGACGTGATAATTTCCATGCCTTTCTTGCGAAGTGTCTGCGTGAGCAGGTCCGAAGCTTCGTGATCGATCATGGGAATGATGCGGTCCATCGCTTCTATCACGACCACTTTCGAGCCGAACGAAGCAAACGATTGCCCCAACTCGATGCCTACTACACCACCGCCAATCACGGCAAGCGTTTCGGGCACTTCAGTGGTAGAGAGGATATCGTCGCTGGTGAACACTTTCGGGCTTTCGATTCCCGGAATATTGATGCGGTTCACTTTCGAACCACCCGCCAAAATAACCTTATCAGCTTTCAGAATCTGCTTATCGTTGACCACGACATTTTTGTTTCGGTTGATTTTGCCCACGCCTCTGTAAATATCGACTCCGTTGCTTTTGAGCAACCCCTCGACGCCGCTAGTCAGTTTCTTCACCACACTGTTTTTAAAACTCATCACCTTATCCATATCCACGGTGAATTTGGTGCTTTCGAGTATGATTCCTCGCGAAGCGGCATTTTCGATGTTTTCGATGATTTCGGCGTTCTTCAGATAGGCCTTTGTCGGGATACATCCTACGTTGAGGCATGTTCCTCCAAAAGTTCCCTTTTCAACGATAGCCACTTTTGCTCCGAGTTGAGCGGCTCTGATGGCGGCAACGTAGCCTGCCGGCCCTCCTCCGATGACAACCACGTGATAGGAATTTTCCTCCATGCGGATCAAGGGTTTTTCGTCACCTTCCTGCACTGCAGGTTGCGGTTCTTCTTCCGCTTGCGCAATAAGATCTACGTTTTCGCCCGGTTCTCCGATATAGCCGATGACGGTAGTTACGGGAACGGTTTCTCCGTCGTGATGCACTCTTTTGAGCAGAACTCCCGATTTCTCGGCCTCGATTTCCATGCTCGTTTTGTCCGTCATGATTTCGAGAATAATTTCGCCTTCGGTCACAGGGTCGCCTTCTTTCTTGAGCCATTTTACAATTTGCCCTTCGCTCATATCGATACCGGCTTTGGGCATAATAATTTCAAAAGCCATATTTGTAGGGTTGAATGATGTTAATGATCAGTATTTGTTTTTTGATTCCGAAATTTCGGAACGAATTTCCTTTTTAAATAAGCAGCGAAAGTGGATTCTCCATCGAAGCCTTCAGATCGGCCATAAACTTGGCACCTGTCAGCCCGTCGATGATGCGATGATCGCAGGTGAGGCTCATTTTCATAATCGGGCGGATTTTAGGTTCGCCATTGTATGCAACCAGCGTGTCTTTTGTAGCAGCTACACTCAAAATGGCCGCATTGGGCATATTGATGATCGCCGTAAAATTATCCACGCCGTACATGCCCAGATTGCTGATCGTAAACGTGCTTCCCGATTGTTCGTCGGGCAGCAGTTTCTTCGAAAAAGTGCGTTCGGTGAGGTCTTTGATAGCCACCACAAAGTCGCTCAGCGACATTTTGTCAGCATTTTTCACCACCGGTACCAGCAATCCCTCGTCCATACCTACCGCGATTCCCAAATTCACGTAGTTGTGAAAGGTAATTTCGGTTGCTTCTTTGTTGAGGCTGGCGTTGATGTATTTGTGCTTCAACAGTGTTTTCACCACCGACATCGAAATCAAATCGGTAACGGTCAATTTCTTCCCCGTTTTCTCCTTGATCGGATCGAGCAGTTTGGTCCGCAGAGCAAGCATTTCAGTCATATCCACTTCCCATGTTTGCGTAAACGTGGGCGCCGAATAAAAGCTCTCAGCCATACGTTTGGATATGATTTTGCGCATTTGGCTCAATGCAACTGTTTCTGTTTCACCCACCGGTTGCGATTGTGACGCTGCCAAAACAGAAGGTTCCGCTACCTGTTGAGACGCGTTTTGAATCTTCGGTGTGGGCTGTGAAGGAGCTTTCGTTGCGGAAAGTTCGGCAAAGTAATCACTAGTCAATCGTGCTTTGAGTTCGGGGTCGGAAATGAGCTTTATCACATCATCCTTCATGATTTTGCCGTTGCGTCCGCTTCCTCTGATTCCTTTCAACGATATTTGATTGTCTTCGGCAATTCGCTTGGCCAAAGGCGAAATGTGTATTTTGTCCTCAAAGTTGAATCCGGCCACATCATCGCGATGAATGCGCCCTTTGTATCCGGTTCCGATAACATTAGACAAATCGACGCCCAGTCGTCTTGCCAAAGCTCTTGCCGCAGGGGTAGCCCGTAATTTCGTTTCTTCCATCGATACGTTCAATTTCGATTATCGTTTGTTTACCAGTTTGAGAATATATTTCTTAATTCTTTCCACGCTCGGAACCATAGCCGTTTCCAACAGATGATTGTATGGCGTAGGAATATCGTCGGCGGCCAGCCTAAGGATAGGGCTGTCCAGATAATCGAAAGCATCGCTTTCGGCAATCATGGCCGCCACTTCACCGATAAATCCGCCGGTTTTGTGAGCATCGTTTACCAAAAGCACGCGACCGGTTTTCTTCACCGATTCCAGAACGGCATCCTTGTCGAGCGGAGCCAGCGTTCGCAAATCCACCACCTCAACATGCACTCCGTCCGATTCAAGTAGTTCGTCTGCGGCTTGCAATACTCGTTCGAGCATTCGACCGTAGGTTACCACCGTCACGTCGTTACCTTCACGCTTAATTTCTGCTTTGCCGAGCGGCAACACAAAATCGGGATCGAGTGGTACCTCGCCTTTCATGTTGTATTGTGCTTTATATTCGAGGAAAATAACAGGGTTATTGTCGCGAATGGCTGCTTTCAGAAGTCCTTTGACATCGGCAGGCGTACCGGGAGCCACGACTTTCAGTCCGGGAATATGCGTGAACCATGCTTCGAGCGATTGCGAGTGTTGTGCGGCCGAACCGACTCCCGATCCTGCAGCGCAGCGAAACACAACGGGTATCTGACCCTTACCGCCGAACATATAGCGCGTTTTGGCCGCCTGATTGACGATGTTGTCCATCATATAAACGATGAAATCCATAAACGTTACGTCCACAATAGGACGCATCCCCGTCATGGCAGCGCCGACAGCACATCCCGAAATAGCATTTTCGGAAATTGGGGTATCGCGCACGCGCTCTTTCCCGAATTCTTCGAGCATTCCTACCGATGTTCCGAAATCTCCGCCGAATATTCCGACGTCTTCACCCATTAGAAATACATTTTCGTCGCGACGCATTTCTTCGGACATGGCCATATTAACTGCGTCCCTGACAGACATTAATTTGGTTTCGTTTTTCATTTATGTTGTTGTGATTTTTTTATTTAGCTGTGATTGATATAATAAATGCATGTGGCAGATTGACTGCATTATGGTGCGAAAATGTCTTCGAAAGCCGATTCCAGAGAAGGTTCGGGACTACTGAAAGCAAACTGAACAGCTTCTTCAACCGCCTCTTTCGAAGCCTTGTCCAAATCGTCGAGTTCTTTTTGAGTGGCTATTTTGTTATCGATCAAATATTTCGAAAATTTGAGGATAGGATCTTTTTTCTTCCAGGCATCCACTTCCTCCTTCGTACGATATTTTCCCGGATCGGATGTAGAATGTCCGTACCATCGATACGTCAGACTTTCCACCAGGACAGGGCCGTTGCCTTCGCGAACGTAAGCTACGACGTCACGAAATCTGTCATAAACGTCCATCACGTTATTGCCATCTTCTATCAGATAGCCCGGTACGCCGTACGAAGCAGCCCGAAGATAATTGTAATCGATATTGATTACACTTTTGATCGGTGTACTTATTCCATACATATTGTTGATGGAATAGAAAATGACCGGAAGTTTCCAGATGGAAGCGAGATTGAGGGTTTCGTGAAATGTGCCCTCGTTAACGGCGCCATCGCCAAAAAAACAAATTACTATTTTCCCGGTTTTTTTCATTTGCTGCGTTAGGGCAGCGCCAATAGCCATTCCCATGCCGCCGCCAACAATACCGTTGGCACCGAGATTTCCCTTATCGAGATCGGCAATGTGCATCGATCCTCCTTTACCCTTACACGTGCCGGTGGCTCGTCCTAAAATTTCGGCCATCATCTCGTTCAGGTCGATTCCCATCGCTATGGTTTGTCCATGTCCGCGGTGGTTGGAGGTAATCAAATCACCTTCTCCGATTGCAGCAATAGCGCCGACGCTCGCAGCCTCTTCGCCTACTGAAAAATGGGTCATACCGGGAACTTTTCCTCTCTTCACAAGCTCGTTCACCTTGTTATCGAAGTTTCGAATATCCAACATCTGCCGATGCATGGTAAGCAATTCGTCTTTCGATAGAGCTTGTTTAACTGTGTCTGCTGTTTTGGTGGATTCTTTGGATTTTGAAGCCATAATTTTTTGCTGTGATTTTATCAATTGTTTCAAGTTCTCTTTTCTTAAACAAAGTAACGCTTGAGCGTACCATATTGTTTAACATACCGTTTTTTTATCGGTATTTTAAGCAGCTTGCTCTTAAGTCACTTTCTAAAAATTTTTATGGAATTTTATTTAGAGCCGTTTTACATAATTTTTTAGACAGAAAAACAAATCAGATTGCTTTTTGTTCGTAACAAATTGTTTTTTTTCTTCGTCTATTGTTCCATGCAAATACAAATGTGTAATTTTGATCCGATCAATACAAAGTTTTAGAATGAATAAGAAACCAATATCTGCGGTTGTAGTAGCTAACGGGCAATTTCCCACTCATCCAACTCCGCTATCGGCGCTGCGCGAGGCAAAATATATCGTATGCTGCGACGGAGCTGCCGACGTATTCATTTCCAATTTCGGGATTCCGGATGCGATAGTTGGCGACTGCGATTCCATTTCGCAGGAAAATAAAATCCGTTTCGCAGATCGGCTATATCCCGATTCTGATCAATATACCAACGATTTGACAAAAGCCGTCAACTTCTGCATCGACCGAGGAATAAAAGATATCACCATCGTGGGTGCCACAGGCAAACGCGAAGATCATACATTGGGAAATATTTCGCTCTTAGCCGAATACGGGTTGCAAGTGAAAGTAATCATGATTACCGATTACGGCCGCTTTACACCTATTCACGGCGAAACTACGTTCGATAGCACGCCGGGTCAACAAGTTTCGATATTCTGCATCGATTCCGAGCCAATAACTTTGACAGGATTGAAATATCCGCTCGAAAACGCGTTACTCACCAATTGGTGGCAAGGCACACTCAACGAATCGCTTGGTCGGGAATTTACCGTCAGTACACAGGGAAGAGTGATTGTTTTTCAGGCATTTTAAAATAATTCGCGCAACACATCGAGCGATTTGAGCGGCGGGAAATCGAAGACGTGCAACCGATAATATTCCAACAAATAATCGATAATCAAATTGCGATTGATTTTCGATAAGCGGAACAAATTCATATTTCTAAAACTCATTCTTTTCAGCTTTTCGAGATAAGCAGACTCTTCAGGCGAAAGAAAATGTCGATGAAAAGGTTTCATATACACGTATTCGGCATTCATCAAATCGAAATAGCAATCGAGACGGTAGCGTTCCAAATTCGGCAGAATACCCAAATAACGCGTCAATTGGAACAGAAAAGCAATGTGAAAATTAGCTATACCCGAATCGGTATTTTCGAGCACTTCGATCGAATGTTCGAGAAAAGCGAATAAAGGCCTGTTTTCTTGCGTTTCACGCAATATTTTGTCCAGAAATTCCGAAAGGAAAAAAACTACCGATATTTTACCCAAATCGGAATTGAGTGCCGTCAGCGGAAATGCTCGTTCCACATCTTTCAGCCGCTGAATTTCGCGCAATGGAAGGTGTTCCACATCCATTTCCAATACCGAAAACGGAAAGAAAAAAGACGGTTTCACTTTCGTTTTTTTGCCGCCCTTTTTAGGCAGCAGATACGAAATTCGTCCGAAATCGAGCGTAAAAACATGAACTACCGAAAAAGCATCGCTATAGGGCGAAATGCCCAACACCACGCCACGTGTTTTATGATGCATACTGCTTTCGAAAAATAATCTTTGGCAAATATACAACAAACGCCCCAATTTGTGTTGGAGCGTTTATGAAACGATTGTATATTTTTCGATTAATACATTTTCTTTTTGATGCGGGCAGCTTTTCCACGCAAGTTGCGGAGGTAATAAAGTTTGGTACGACGAACTTTGCCTTCACTGTTGAGAACAATATTTTCGATGAAAGGCGAATTCATCGGGAAAATACGTTCAACGCCAACATTATCCGACATTTTGCGAACCGTAAATCGTTTATTGTCACCATGACCGGAGATTCGAATCACAACACCGCGATATTGCTGAATACGTTCCTTGTTTCCTTCGACAATGCGATAAGCAACCGTCACCGTATCTCCACTCTTGAATTTTGGAAACTCTTTTTTAGTTCCTGCAAAAGACTCTTCTGCAATTTTTATTAAGTCCATGTTTTGTAAAGCTTTATGTTAATAATTAACGAAAAAAGAACGCAATATAACGGCATTTCCCGACAGAGATTGCGCAAAGCGGATGCAAAGATAAGAATAAATATTTAATTCACAACGAGAAATATTTTTTTATGTGCATTTTTTCTTTTTTATACCTTTGAATGACGGAAAAATACGTATTTTTGACACGTTCAAAGGTTATTTATCACAGACAATTGCCTTAATATAAAAAAAGAGATAAACCATCAAAAAAATGAACCTCAGGAAGTTACTCTATCTATTCACGCTCGGATTGCTGCTCGTTTCGTGCAAACCGTCATATACCATCACTCATATTCAAGATTCTGTGGTGAGAATCGATAGCACATTCGATGCTTACCCACAGCCTCAAATGCATCAGCTGGTAAAAAAATACAAAACTCTGCTTGACAGAGAAATGAATCAGGTAATCGGAACTTCGGCGCAATTTATGGACTATGGCATTCCTGAAAGTCTGCTCACCAATTTCACATCCGATGTCATGAAAGCCTATGGAGATGAACATTTGCAGGGAGGTGCCGATATTGCCGTGATGAACGTTCATGGACACAGAGGAACGATGCCCAAAGGAGAAATCACCATCGGCAATCTCTATGAAATTTACTCCTTTGACAACACAATCGTTTTTCTCGACCTGAAAGGTTCGGATTTGAACGATATTTTCAGAGCTTATGCCGGCATGGGCGGGGCAGGAATATCATCGAATGTAAAACTAGTCATCGAAAACAAAAAAGTGAAAAGTGTTTCTATCGACGGGAAGCCTATTGACGAAAACAAAATCTATCATATCGTTACACTGGATTATCTGGCTGACGGCAATAATGGAATGTCGGCTTTTAAAAATGCCGTGAAGTTGACCGATACTGGCATTACGCTTCGCGACATCATAATCGATTTCGTTCGCGAACAAACCCGTCAGGGAAAGGAAATAACGTCGGAACTCGACGGCAGAATTACTCTACTCAACTAATTTTAAAGCGAAATGAAAACTTTATACAATCATTTTCTGTTGGTCATCTTTCTGTCTTTCAGTGTTGGTATATGGGGACAGGTGAATCTTGTTATATTGCACACCAATGACACACACAGTCGCATCGAACCGTTGCCGGCAACCGATAGTCGCTATGCCAATCTGGGGGGAGTAGAACGTCGCGCAGCCTATTTTGATTTAGTGCGAAAGGACAACAAAAATGTCTTGATTTTC
This sequence comes from Dysgonamonadaceae bacterium, assembly GCA_029975415.1. Taxonomy (GTDB): domain Bacteria; phylum Bacteroidota; class Bacteroidia; order Bacteroidales; family Dysgonomonadaceae; genus Seramator. Next base: position 8,827 of record JARKPE010000117.1, read on the forward strand.
GATTCTGGCGATTTTCTGCAAGGAACACCCTATTTCAACATGTTCAAAGGCGAAGTTGAAATTGAAACCATGAACCTTCTGAAATACGATGCGACCACACTAGGTAATCACGAATTTGATTATGGATTAAACACTATTGCCGACTTCGCACGAAGGGCAAAATTTCCCATCGTATGTACCAATTATGATTTCACCGGAACACCTGTCGAAGGTTTGACCAAGCCTTATATCATTCTGAAAAAAGGAGGAATAAGAATTGGCGTTATTGGAATTGGCATTCAACCCAAAGGACTGATTGCTTCCGCCAATTACGAAGGAATGAAATTTCTCCCTCCCATTTCTACGGCCAACCAATATGCAAGTATGTTGAAAAAAGAAAAAAAATGCGACATTGTGATCTGTCTATCGCATCTCGGATACACAGACGATATAAATTTGGCAGAAAAGTCACACAACATCGATTTCATTTTGGGCGGACATAGTCATACCTTTATGAAAGAAGCTAAAACGCTGAAAAACGCTGACGGAAAAGATATAGTGATATTTCAGAATGGCGACCGAGGGATGTATATTGGTCGTTTGGATGTGAAATTGGAAAAGACAGAAAAATGAGATATTATTTTTTATCGGTATTATTTTTATTCATCGGAACAACACTTTCGGCTCACATCCCGACAAATTTTTATAACAAAGTCGATAAACAAATAATGTCAACCTGGGTTGATTCCGTTTATCGCACGATGACTGTTGAAGAAAAAGTAGGACAGCTTTTTATGCCTGTCGTCGAACTCAACGAACGAGGAAAAACACAAGTTGCAACGTACATACAAAATCAAAAAATCGGAGGAATCCTTTTTAGCAAAGGAACACTTTCTTCTCAAGCCGAAATTACGAGATATGCGCAACAAATTTCAAGAATTCCTCTGTTAATTGCACTCGACGGCGAGTGGGGACTTTCGATGCGGTTGACCGATGCTCCTCAATTTCCACGCAATCAGGTTTTGGGCGCAATCACCAATGATACACTTCTTTATCTATATGGTGCAGAAATAGCCCGACAGTGCCAACACATGGGCATTCACATCAATTTTGCACCAACGCTCGATGTCAATACCAACCCCAATAATCCGGTAATCGGGACACGTTCCTACGGCACCGATCCACACAATGTGGCACGCAAAGGCATCGCCTATTCGCGAGGATTGGAAGACAACGGGGTAATGGCTGTTGCTAAGCACTTTCCCGGACACGGCAATACTTCGGAAGATTCACACAAAACATTGCCTACCGTAAATCTTTCCGTCGACCGATTGAACGAAATCGAACTTTTTCCTTTCAGAAAATATATCGAAGCCGGCCTTTCGGGTTTGATGATTGGACACCTCAACGTCCCCGCTCTTCAAACAAATGGGCAAGCCTCTTCGCTCTCACCGAATGTTGTCGAAAAATTGCTCAAGGAAAAAGAAGGTTTTAGCGGCCTGATTTTTACGGACGGAATGGCAATGAAGGCCGTCGCAAAACAGCCGGATATGAGTGTTAAAGCCTTGTTGGCAGGTAATGATATTGTGTTGGGCCCTCCAAAGCTGTCACAGGAAGTAGAATCGGTGAAAAATGCCGTCAATCAAGGAATCATTTCGCAATCGATGTTGGAAGAGAAAGTAAAAAAAATTCTTACTTACAAATACATCCTGGGCGTATCACAGAAAAAACCTGCCGATGTTTCGGATTTCACGCTGAAACAACAAATCAGCACAGGAAATACCGAATGGCTTCAACGAAAACTATATGACAATGCCCTTACGTTATTAAAAAACGAAGCCGATTTGATACCTTTGAAACAACTCGAAACAAAAACCATAGCCTCGGTCGCTATTGGCGAAGTGGTAAGAAACGATTTTCAGAAGATGCTTCGCAAGTATGACAACGTGAAAGATTTTCAGGTATCGACGCCGGAGGATTTGGCAAAAATCGAACAACAACTGTCCAATTATAATTACGTGATTTTTTCGATACATAGTGCAGGATTGAAAGATGCGCCTCTGTTGCAAAAACTCGTTGAACAAAAAAACGGAATTCTTGTATTTTTCACTTCTCCCACGGTGACCGAATCGTTCAAACTTTCGGTTTCTAAAGCCAAGTCTGTGCTTATAGCGCAAGACAACAATATCTATGCACAAATGAGTGCGGCGCAGGGCATTTTCGGAGGAATTCCCATTTCAGGCAAACTACAGGTGCAAACGACTCGGTTCAAACTTAATGAAGGAATACGGACGAAAAAAATCAGACTTTCCTATAACGTTCCGGAAGACGTTGGAATAGCTTCAGCCAATTTAAAAAATATCGAAACCATTGCTTATGAAGGTATTCGCAACAAAGCCTATCCGGGTTGCGTAGTTTTGATAGCCAAAGATGGGGTTGTTATTTACGAAAAAGCATTCGGTAATTTTGAATACGGACCAGGAGGGTCTCGCGTTACCGACGAAGCTGTTTACGACTTGGCATCCGTCACAAAAGCCTCGGCGACCTTGCCTGCCGTCATGAAACTTTTCGATGAAAAAAAAATGAAACTGCAAGATCCGATCAGCAAATTTGTTCCGGAAACGAAACATAGCAACAAAGCCGGCATTTCCATTCAGGAACTTCTTTTTCATGAATCGGGGATTACCCCCTTCATTCCTTACTACGAATCCGCTATCGATAAAAGCAGCTATTCCGGTTCGCTCTTTGGCCCAAAATCGGAAATCTATAACGCCTATTACGCAGGAGCCTGGGGACGAACAGACTACAAATTCCGTTCCGACCTGATTGCCTCTCAACCTTCTAACAACTTCAACATGCCTGTTGCAAAAGACCTCTATGCCGGCAAAAAAATGCACGATGTGCTGCTTAAGGACATCATTGATACGCCATTGAAAAATCGAGGCCGATATGCTTACAGTTGTTTGAACTTCATGCTTCTGAAAGAAGCTGTCGAACATATTTCCGGACAAGATTTAAACACCTATGTACAAGAAAATTTTTACAAAAAATTGGGAGCATATACTACTACATTCCAGCCACTCGAATATCTTTCGCTTAACGATATTCCTCCCACCGAAAACGATCCTTTTTTCAGGAAACAACTTGTCAGAGGATACGTTCACGACGAAGGAGCAGCGCTTTTCGGAGGAATTTCGGGCAATGCAGGTTTGTTCTCGACCGCTAACGATTTGGCTAAACTTTTTCAGATGTGGCTCAACAAGGGAGAATATGGGGATGAACGTTTTTTGAGTGAGGAAACCGTTAACCTGTTCACCACCAAAAAAAGTACGGTAAGCAGGCGCGGATTGGGATTCGACAAACCTGATCCTAAAAATCCCATCCTCAGCCCCACAGGAACTTTGACCCCTGAATCGGTTTACGGACATACCGGATTTACCGGTACTTGTTTCTGGATTGATCCCGAAAATAATCTCATTTATATATTTTTGTCAAACAGAGTATATCCGTCGCGAACTCCCAACAAGCTTTCGACGTTAAATATTCGCGAACGAATTCAGGACGAAATCTATAGAGCTATCAATATAGAAAAAGAGACGACCCAATAAAAGAACATTGTCCCATGCAAGAAATCATCAAAAGCAGTCACATAACCGACGATCTCGAAAAGGTAATCAAAAGTATTCATCACGACAAGTTATTCATCTTGACAGACGAACATACCGCTCAATTGTGTTTCCCTGTCATAGAACCGTTGGAATCTGTGAAAAAAGCATCACAAATCGTCATTCCGGCTGACGATACCAACAAAAACATCGAAAACCTGCAACGCGTGTGGCAGTTTCTCACCGAAAACGGAGCAAGTCGCCATTCTCTTTTAATCAACCTGGGCGGTGGAATGGTTACCGACTTGGGCGGATTTGCTGCGGCCACATTTAAACGCGGAATTAAATACATCAATATCCCGACAACTATTCTCGGGGCGGTGGATGCAGCCGTCGGTGGAAAAACCGGCATCAATTTTATGGGACTGAAAAACGAAATCGGAGCTTTTTATCCTTCGGAATATGTGATTATCGCTTCCACATTTTTCACGACACTTCAGCCTAAGGACATTCTTTCGGGATATGCCGAAATGATTAAGCATGCACTCATTCACTCCCAGATCGATTGGGAAAAACTGCTTGCTTTTCCGTTAACGGACATTCATTGGGAAGAAATGCTCGAATTGGTCTTCCGATCGGTTTCTATCAAAGAGCGCATCGTCGAGAAAGACCCCTTCGAACAAAATATTCGCAAAGCACTGAATCTTGGACATACCGTCGGACATGCTTTCGAGAGTTTTGCCCTCGAAAAAATGAAACCTGTTCCACACGGATACGCCGTAGCTTGGGGATTGATTGCCGAACTGTATCTATCGCATCGTCTGTGTGAATTTCCGAAAGAAAAACTGCAAAAAACGGCACATTTTATCCGTCAGCATTATGGTGCTTTCAACATTACGTGCGACGATTATGAAGAATTATATCGAATGATGACTCACGACAAAAAGAACGAAGGAGGAGCTATTAACTTTACTCTTCTGTCAGAAATCGGAAATGTGAAAATTGACCAGCATGCCGACAAAAAACTTATCTTCGAATCACTCGATTTCTTTAGGGATGCTGTGGGCATTTAAGGCAAATAAAAACAAGGCAGGCAAAATAAGGGAGTTGCTTGCCTCATGCGTTTTTCAAGCTTTCATTAATCGCTTCGATGTAATTGAGCAACTCGTCCCTGCCCTGCCCTTTTTCGGAAGAAGTAATAAAAATCGGAGGCAGTTCCTCCCAAGTCTCGAGTAATTTTTCACGATAAGCTTCGATATTCATTTGCAAGCGGCCGGTTCCCAACTTATCGGCTTTGGTGAATACGATGGCAAACGGAATTGCGTTTTCGCCCAACCATTCCATAAATTCCAAATCGATTTTCTGTGGTTCGAGCCGGCTATCCACCAAAACAAACAGGTTTGTCATTTGCTCACGCTCCAATATATAATCTTCGATGATTGCACGCAACCGCTCACGATTTTCCTTTCCCCTGCGTGCATAACCATAACCGGGCAAATCCACTAAATACCATTCGTCGTTAATCACAAAATGATTGATCAACATCGTCTTACCAGGAGTGGACGAAGTCATTGCCAAACCTTTTCGATTGGCAAGCATATTGATAAGCGACGATTTCCCGACGTTGGAACGTCCGATAAAGGCATACTCCGGTTTGCCGTCCTGCGGACATTTTCGATAATCGGTATTACTAATCACAAATTCTGCCGTTTTGATAATCATAACGAATGTATTTTTTCTGAATTTATTTTCTATCGATAAACATTATTGGCGAACTATCTGATTGTAGCTTCGGACAGAAAGCAACCACAATCCCAATCCGGTCAACAGTCCGTTCATTAAAAGCAATTCATATCCAACAGTATATCCTGCAAATTTTTTCATTGCCACTTCGAATACAAAGCACAAAATCGGAGACAATACCGCTACATAAGGAACGTACTTGTCCACCGGTTTTAATCGCGTGTAAAGGCCAAAGACATAAAGTCCGAGCAATGGCCCATAAGTATAGGACGCAAGTTTATAAATTGCCGTAATAATGCTGTCCGAACCAATAGCATGGATTATAAGAATAATAATCACAAATACAGTACTAATTCCTACATGAACAAGCCGACGTGTATGGATATTTTGCTTCTCGAGATCGGAATTATTATTTGCCGTTTTCATTTCGAGAATATCCACACAAAACGATGTCGTAAGCGCTGTCAATGCAGAATCGGCACTCGAAAAAGCCGCTGCAACAATGCCGACAACAAATACGCCCAACACAACTTGTCCCAGGTGTTGACTGGCTATCATCGGCAAAATATTGTCAGAAACGGCAGGGAGCTCAATTCCCTTTTGCTGCGCAAAAATCAATAGTAAAACACCCAGACATAGAAACAAAAAGTTGATAGGAGTAAAAGCGAGCCCATACGAAACCACATTTTTCTGTGCATCTTTCAGGTTGCGAATCGTAAGATTTTTCTGCATCTGATCCTGATCGAGTCCCGTCATCACGATAGTGATAAACATACCGCTGAAAAACTGCTTGAAAAAATTCTGAGTGCTTGCCCAATCGTCAAAAACAAACATGCGCGAATGCGGATTATTTTTGATTGCAACGGCCATTTCTCCGATGTTCATATTTATCTCTTTTGAGACGTAAAAAATAATCAATACTAATGCCACAATGAATAGTAATGTTTGTAGCCAATCTGTCCATATTATGGTTTTTATTCCGCTTTTATTGCTATAAAGCCAAATCACCAGAATAATGCCGACAACAGTGATCACAAAAGGAATTCCCCATTGATCGAAAACAAGCGACTGAAGAATGAATGCGACCAGATAGAGACGTGCTGCTGCTCCAACAATTTTAGAAACAAGAAAAAACCAAGCTCCTGTTTTATACGATTTTTCGCCATAACGCTGACCAAGATATCCATAAATCGTTGTCAAATTGAGGCGATAATATAATGGCAAAAGCACGTAGGCAATGACTAAATAGCCGAAGAAAAATCCGAAAACCATCTGCATATAGGTCATGTCGAGATTTCGAACCATTCCGGGAACAGAAACAAAAGTAACACCCGAAATAGAAGTTCCGATCATGGCCACTGCCACCACATACCATTTCGACGATTTGTTGGCTCGAAAAAAAGTATCGTTATCAGAACCTCTGCGACTTGTGAGATGAGAAATAAGCATCAACAGCCCCAAATAGACGACAATAACAACCAGAATAAAAGCGCCCTGCATTCTTCTTTCGACTTTAAAGATTCATGAAATAGTCAGTCAACTCCGGAAAAGAATCAAATTTTAAAATATATCTGTCAGTTGTTCCAAACCCATACGTAACGAAAATAAAGGGTACCCCTGCTTTTGCAGCCTCACGACTATCCGAATCGGTATCGCCGATATAAACAGGTGATTGCAGTCCATTCCGTTGGATGAGCAACTGCATGTTCACACTTTTGGGTTGAAAGTTCTGTCCATGTTCTGCGTAATCCAAAAAAAGCGATCGCGTATTGGTGTAATTCATAAAATTCTCCAATCCTCCTTCTTCACAATTACTCACCAAATAAAGTTTATATTTCTTCGAAAGTTTTTCCAATCCTTCCAGCACACCCGGAAAAACGCGGGGAGTCATTCTTCCCTGCATTGATAAGTAGGCATCAATCACCGCCTTGAACAATTTGTTTTGCTCCTCTTGGCTTGCTTCAGGCAAAATAGTATTCAACATATATCGAGCTTCTTTGCCCATGAGATCTCTAAGATCGTCACGCGTAACTTTTTTGTCATGACCGGTCTTTTCAAGTCCTATATTCCAACACTTGACATACGTATCCAAGTTATCCCATAGCGTTCCATCCATATCAAAAATCAATCCGTCGGGTCTTCTCATCTTAAAATCAATTTTAAATAGAATGCAAAAGTAAGTAACCACAACAGAAGGGACAACTAAAAGAACGTTAAAAACAAAATGCGGCTCTATTTTATGCTAAATTTGCAATAAAGATTTGCGTTATGAAGAAGTCACCTATTTATGTGATTATTAATCCGGTTTCGGGAAGCGAATCAAAACAGAATATACCCGAAATGATAGCAGGCGCTTTCGACCAACGACAGTACGATGTGATAATTCGCATCACCGGCTACCCCGAACATGCCACCGAAATAGCACGGGAGGCCATAAACAACAATGTCGGCACTGTTATCACGGTGGGAGGCGATGGAACTGTCAATGAAGTAGCGCGTGCTCTGGTTGATACCGACACCATACTGGGCATCATTCCTTCGGGCTCCGGCAACGGTTTGGCTCGTGAGTTGGGTATTCCGATGGATGCGCAAAAAGCTATCGAAATCATACGCGCCAATCATACACGTATCATTGATTACGGCGTTGCCAACGGCCATATTTTTTTCACAACCTGCGGCGTAGGATTCGACGCATTTGTCAGCGAAAAATTTGCCGACGAAAAAAAGCGGGGTCCCCTTGGTTACGTTCGTAATGTTTTGGAAAGTGTGATCGATTTCAAATCGGAAGAATATGAGATAATCTACGATGAAGGTACAATAAAAGAACGTGCATTTATTGTTACTTGCGGCAACGCATCTCAATATGGTAACGATGCTTTCATTGCGCCGGGCGCAAATTTAGAAGATGGAAAAATGAACGTATCGATACTCAAGCCACTCAACGCACTCGAAATACCTCAAACCACGCTACAGCTTTTCACCAAAAATATAGACAAGAACAGCAAAATGATTACACTGATCACGAGTAATCTTGTCATCAAACGATCGCATCCGGGCATTATGCATGTCGATGGTGAACCTGTGAGTACAGATCGTGAAATCCACGTTAAAATCGTGCCAAAAGGCTTAAAGGTTTTAGCGCCGTCGGAAGTGGACATAAAAAAGAAAGAAAACGAAAATATTTTTACTGCACTCACGCGCTGGCTTGCCGATGAAAGTTCAATATTCTAAAGTTAAATAATAGATTTTCAATAAAATTTAATTATATGAAAAATTTTATCTTTCAAAATCCTACCAAACTGGTATTCGGAAAAGGACAAATCGCGAAATTACCCGAATTGATCCCGGACAATGTCCGATTAATGATCACTTTCGGCGGAGGAAGTGTCAAACGCAACGGCGTTTATGACCAAGTGAAAGAAGCTTTGAAAGGCAGGGAATACATCGAATTTTGGGGAATCGAGCCCAATCCGCGTGTTGAAACACTACGCAAAGCTATCGACGAAGGCAAACGAAATAAAATCGATTTTTTGCTTGCCGTTGGAGGCGGCTCGGTACTTGATGGAACCAAACTTATCGCTGCAGGTATAGCAGACGAAAGAGATGCTTGGGATATTGTTCTTTCGGGCTATGCCGACAAGCAAATTCGGTTTGCTTCTATTATGACTGTTCCCGCTACCGGATCGGAAATGAATCAGGGAGCCGTGATTTCGTGTGCCGAAACAAACGAGAAATATGGATTTGGAGGCAAAAATTATCCCGAATTTTCCATTCTCGATCCCGAAGTTACTTATTCGTTGTCCGACTATCAAATCGCATGCGGACTTGCGGATATCTACACGCACGTCATGGAGCAATATATGACTACGCCCGGACAGTCGCGCATCATGGATCGCTGGGCTGAAGGACTACTGTTAACGGTTATTGAAATCGCTCCGCTCATCAAACACGATCATACCAACTACGATTTAATGGCCGATTATATGCTTTCAGCTACACTCGCATTGAACGATTTCATTCGAATGGGCGTCACCGAAGACTGGACAACTCACCAAATCGGTCACGAACTCACGGCTCTACACGGAATCACACACGGGCATTCGCTCGCCATCGTTATGCCCGGTACGCTTCGTGTACTCAAAGAGCAGAAAAAAGCCAAACTACTGCAATATGGCGAACGCGTTTTCGGCATTAAGGAAGGTTCGGAAGACGAACGCGCCGACAAGGCAATCGAAAAAACCGAAGATTTTTATCGTTCGTTAGATCTTTCAACCCGTTTATCCGAAGTGAACGTTGGCGATGACACCATCAACATCATCGAAGAACGCTTCAGCAAAAGAGGTTATCTGTTGGGTGAAAATCATAATGTGGATTCGAAAATTATTCGCCAAATTTTAGAAAGTTGCAAGTGAACGTTTTGATCCTATGATTGCTTTTAACATTTACACATAAACCATTTGTTTTATGCAATGTTATAAGTAATATCGAAAAAAAACTTTCATTATGAAACCTGGAACTTTTTTTCTTATCTTTTTCTTTATTGTGTCAGTTTTCATATCTTGTCAGGCCCAAGAAAAAGATAAAAATACGAATGGCCAAATAGGAATACTTCCTCCGGTAGAAACTCAACCGGCAAATACCAATTATATTCCTGCATTTGAAGGACAAACACGAATCGGAGGCTTAAAAACAACTACGCCTTACGAAGTGAAAATAATTGCAGAAGGGTTATCGAAACCCTGGTCGGTAGCATCCCTCCCCGATGGACGATTGGCCATTACCGAAAAAGCAGGGAACATGCGTATAGCCTCCACCGAGGGGGAGGTTAGCGGAAAAATCACGGGCTTTCCTGAAGTAGATGACAGAAGTCAGGGCGGTTTGCTCGATGTAGCTCCTGCTCCCGATTTTGAAACCAGTCGCATGCTGTATTTTACGTTTGCCGAAAAAAAGCCGCATGGTTCACTTACAGCAGTTGGAAAAGGAAAACTTTCGGCTGATGAAACCCGCATCGAAAACTTTCAAATTATCTATCGAGCTATCCCTTACTTCGACAACAGTATGCACTTTGGCAGTCGCATCGTTTTTGATAAAAACGGAAACATTTTCGTATCTACCGGTGAACGCTCAGACTTGGCTACACGTCCCAAAGCGCAACTTCTCGACAACGGATACGGAAAGGTAATCCATATTACTCCCGAAGGAAAACCCGTAGATGGGAATCCATTTGCCGACGTTGAGGGAGCGTTACCTGAAATTTATTCGTATGGACACAGAAATCCTCAAGGGCTTGCTATTCATCCTGTAACGGGAGACTTATGGTTATCTGAAATGGGCCCACGCGGAGGCGACGAATTAAATTTGATCAAACGCGGAAGGAATTACGGATGGCCTGTCATTTCATACGGAATAGAATACGACGGCAATCCGGTTGGAGACGGAATCACCCAAAAGGAAGGAATGGAACAGCCGGTTTACTATTGGGATCCGGTACTTTCACCAAGCGGAATGACATTTTACAGCTCCGGCATCATCCCCGAATGGAAAAACAATTTGTTTATCGGAGGATTGAGTTCTAAACATATTGCCCGACTTGTTATAAGCAACCAAAGGGTAGTAGGAGAAGAGCGGTTGCTGGCCGATGAAAATCAACGCTTTCGCGACATAACCGAAGGCAAGGACGGCGCCCTGTACGCCGTGACTGACGAAGGCAGATTATATCGTATTTCAAAAAAGTAAAAACCAATGAACAAAAGAGATTTTATCAAACGAAGCGTCGCGGGAGCTTTAGCTTTGGGAGTAGCAGGGAAAACGTCAGTATCTCTCGCCGAAACTCAAAAAATACCCGAAGTCAAGAAACGTAAACTGGGCAAAACGGGTTACGAAGTTTTTCCTGTAGTTTACGGAGGAATCGTTTCGATGCGTGACGGGCAAGATGCTTCAAACAATTATGTAGCTTGGGCGATCGATAGAGGAATCAATTATTTTGACGTCGCTCCTTCTTATGGCGATGCACAGGAAAAGCTCGGAATTTCGCTGCAACCTTACCGGAAAGACAAATATTTGGCCAGCAAAACAACGCAGCGCAAAAGGGCGGATGCAGAAAAAGAATTTGAGCAATCGTTGAAAATGCTTCACACGGATTATTTCGACGTTTATCAACTGCATAGTCTGACTACACCGGAAGATGTAGACCAGGCTTTCGGACCGGGAGGCGTCATGGAAATGATCGAAAAAGAAAAACAACGCGGGCGCATTCGTAAAGTCGGATTCTCGGCTCATTCGCAAACACAGGCCATTCGCGCCATCTCGATGTACGATTTCGACACGATGATGTTCCCTACCAATTGGCAAATGATCATGCGTGACGGATGGAGCACCGAGGCAATAAAAACGGCTAAGAAAAACGGAATGGGAGTAATTGCCATTAAGGGTCTTATTCATCGCAGTTGGATCAACCAAGAGGAGCGCAAAGCCTACCCTAAATCGTGGTGTAAACCCATCGATGTGTCGGATGTTCCTTTCGGAGTGGCTGCCCTGAAATATACTTTCAAAAGCGGTGCTGACGTAATTATTCCTCCGGGAGACTTTCGCGATTTCGCATTCTGTGTCGATCATATCGACGAAATTTTAGGATCTCCTCTTTCAACTATCGAATTGGCACTGCTCGATCGTGAGTTTCTCGCCGTAAAGGATCATCCTTTTTTCGAACCAAGGACATAATAAGGACGAATGTTGTAAACCAATTAATCGAACCAAACAGTATTTTGTATTTTACGGGCTCATTGGATTGCAAATCTTCGGGAAGTTATATCCAACAACTCATTGCGGAGCATCCAACCTTTAGTCAATGATGGTCATCACGATGAATTCAGCTTCTTTTGTAAGATACCACTAAATTGTTTCGGTTGGTAATTGCAACAACTATTTTACCCGGTAAAACTAAAAAAGTTGTTTCAAACAGTTTTTTGAAACAACTTTTTTGATTGGGTACGCAGCTCTCTTTTTCGAACTATGCTACTGCACTACCTATAAGAAATACTCCTGCCAAAGCTACAATAGCATAAAGTTCGGGGAATACGGCCAAGATGAGTGTATTTCCGAAGACATTGTGCCCTTGCCCTATGGCGGCTATACCGTTGGCACATACTTGTCCCTGACGAATGGATGACAACAAACCTACCAATCCCATAGCCAATCCACCACCAAAAACAGCCGCTGCTTGTATTGCGGTTATTTGAGGCGTCAAAACCCCAAAAATATTTTGGAACATAAAATATCCTGCGAAACCATACAAGCCTTGTGTTCCCGGAAGTGCTGTCAAAACAAGAAAATTTCCGAAAGCACTCTCATTTTTCTTTAAAGCGCCTATTGCAGCATTTCCAGAAATAGTAACTCCGTATGCACTTCCGATTCCGGAGAGCGCAATCATCAGGCCAACGCCCAAATAGGCTAATAACAAATTTGTATCCATACTCTAAATTGTTTTATTGTTGTTAATTGAATTGATTACTCTACGATAATTTTCTAAAAGGATTATACTTTTTTCCTCCACCTGAAAATTCGGCATTTTTATAAAATTCTACAAATGTAAGACGCATCGGATGAACAAAAGCACCCAAAGTATTCATAAATATAGTGATGGCATGCCCAACGATAAATATCAGTGCGGCAACTATAGGCCCCAAGATCACATTGTCAGGACTCATTCCTGCGGCAAGGCTATTGAATACGCTGGCCAATATACTTCCCGACAATCCGAGTGCAAACAAACGCACGTAGGACAACACATCCCCAAGCAAGCCCGTAATCATATTATAAGTATCCCAAAGCGCCAATCCCAAATTCATGAATAAATTTTTTCCGGGCGAATTGAAAAATAAGATGAATATGGCCGATATCCCGATTATTGTCAGATGCAATGTGCCGAACATAGGCATAATTTTCGGCAACAATGCCGAAATAATCATACTCACCAACAATATGAACCACCCTATTGTGGATAGACCATACACAAATCCAAATTGACGTATCCGGTTAAATACTTTAAGAACCATACCAAACAGTATCTGTACAACTCCAAGCAACA
>JARKPE010000102.1 GCA_029975415.1 Dysgonamonadaceae bacterium
GACGCGGACTGTTGTATATCGATTTTTTTATCGTTTGCAGTTCATTTCTATTGTTTCAAAGCATCGAAAAAATTATTTACGGACTTGTAGTCGTTTCCGTCATGTACTATACCGCCGATATGGTGATTAACGGTGCAAGACAATCGGTTCAATTCATCATTTTCTCTCAGAAATTCGACGAAATTGCTTCGCACATCAATACTGAACTCCATCGAGGCTGTACCGTGCTCGACGGGATGGGCTGGTATTCGAAACAACCACAAAAAGTACTTATTGTGCTTGCCCGCAAAACCGAAGCTACTTCAATTTTCAGACTGGTGAAGCGTATCGACGAAAATGCGTTTATTTCGCAAAGCAATGTTGTCGGCGTTTATGGAAAAGGATTTGACCAGATAAAATAATGATCTTCGCTTTTACATTCGAATGTTTCGATGTATCGATTTACAGAATCTAATAAAACAGTACCGATGAAAAAATATGCTATTCTTTTCGTTTTATTATTGTTCTTTTCGTTTTCAATTCACGGGCAACAAAACGAAATAAAGCTCAACTCGGGGTGGAAAGCCCAAATGGCCTCCAAAGTGCAACCTGACGGAACAATCCTTACTAATTCCGCCTTTATTCCAGAAGGATGGCTCGATGCCATTGTGCCCGGGACGATTCTCACGACGTTGCTTCACAACAAATTGATACCCGATCCATTTTTCGGACTGAACAACAAGCAAATCCCGGATGTGCATGATACCGGACGTGACCAATATACTTACTGGTTTTTCAACGAATTCGAGTTACCCGAAATGCAAAACGATTCGCAAGTGTGGCTCAAATTCAGGGGGCTCAATTATTTCGCCGAAATCTTCTTGAACGGCCATCGCATCAACACCCAAACACATGAAGGGATGTATTTGCGTGAAAAATACGATATCACACCTTTTGTTAGAAAAGGTCACAAGAACAAACTCGCCGTCTGGATAGCACCACCCGATCCGGCTGGCGATGCAACACGTGGACAAGGTGGAGATGGTACTATTGCACGAAATGTTACGATGCAGTTTACCGCAGGTTGGGACTGGATTTGCCCGATTCCCGATCGAAATACAGGAATTTGGGATCAGGTTTCTGTAGAAATTACCGGACCTGTGGATCTTCAAAATCCATATATCGAAACCTCCGTTCCGGGCATAAGAATTCCGGACGGACAACAATCGCCGGCTTTTGTGAAAGCTTCTATCGAAGTGAAAAATGCATCGAAGGAAATCGTTCAGGGAAAATTAGTTGTCGAATTCGACGGCAAAATTTATGATATAGACGTAACGCTCAATCCGTTGGAAATAAGATCGATATCTATACCCGAAATAACGGTGAACCATCCACGACTCTGGTGGCCAAACGGAATGGGCAAACAACCCCTCTATCCCATTTCTTTTTCTTTCGTTACAAACGGAAGGACAAGCGATTCCGAAATCGCCAAAATCGGCATTCGTGAGACGGGCAATTATTTTGATCCGAATATTAAGGCACAGGTTTTCACGATCAACGGACAAAAAGTCTTTATTAAAGGTGGAAACTGGATTGCTTCAGATGCTTTGCTTCGATTTTCGAAAGAACGATATGAAGCCGAAATCCGTCTCCATGCCGGAATGAACATGAACATGATTCGCGTATGGGGAGGTGGACTGACCGAACGACCCGAATTCTATGAAGCCTGCGACAAATACGGAATTTTGGTTTGGCAAGACCTCTGGATATCGGGCGATTGCAATGGCGAATGGAAAGATCCTACCAAACGCGATTCCCAAGCACGTCGAAAAGCCTATCCCGACAATCACCCGCTTTTCCTCGAATCGGTGGCGGATCAAGTGAAAATGTTGCGAAACCATCCCAGTCTCTATCTCTGGTGCGGAGGCAACGAAACCTATCCTCCAAAAGACATTCTCGAAGCATTGCAAAACGACATTTTACCCAAATTTGACCCCAAAAGATTTTTTCTCGATAAATCTACTTCGCCTCATCTTTCCACAAACTCGATCGGAGGAGTTGGAGATGGCCCGTACGGAATTCGTGAACCCGAAGACATTTTCAAGGCTCGTTCTTTCCCTTTCAATCCCGAAACGGGATCAATCGGGATTCCCAACTATGAAGGCTTAAGAAAGATCGTTCCCGAAAACGAAATGATACCGCCCATTGATTCGGCTCTCACAGCCACTTGGGATTATCACAAATATTTGCCGTTGCATAATTTTCCCGATAGATATGGTAAGGTGAAAGATATTCGGGATTTTTGTTTCAAAACGCAGTTAGTTCAGTATGAACAATATAGAGCTTTGCAGGAAGCCTTCAACTACAAAATGTGGGATTGGTATTCAGGCATGCTTGTCTGGAAAAATCAAAACCCTTGGACAGCCTTGCGCGGGTCTTTTTACGATTATTATCTCGACTATAACGGAGGATATTTTGGATACAAACACGGTGCTGCACCGGTGCATATCCAATTAAATCTGAACGATTCGTCGATATGCGTGCTCAATCAAACGGCAATAGATGTACCCGAAGCGTTGGCAATAGTTGATTTATATGACCTGCACGGACGATTGCTTTCGCGACATAAACACACTGTGAGCATTACTTCCGGAAAAGTTGAAAATATCGATCAGCTGAAACTTCCCGCTTCGAAAAATATCTATTTCCTTCGATTGCGATTGGAGAAAAACGGCTCGTCCGTCGATGAAAATTTCTACTGGTTGACCAATACTCCCCGTTCATACGAAAAACTGAACGAGCTGAAAACAACACGTCTCGCACTCAAAATCGATCGAAAGGCAAGTGAAAATCGGCACATTATTGTTTCGAATCCCGGCAAAGAAACGGCCTTCTTTATTCGTTTGAAAGTGTTGGACGAAAATGATGAGCTACTCCTTCCGGCTTATTTTTCCGAAAATTATTTCACTCTTCTTCCCGGCGAAAAAAGAACGATTGTGTTGGATGTGGATAAGTCAAAATCGAAGAATTGCAAATTGGCAGTAGAAGGCTGGAATGTATCGGAACAGTGGGTGGAATTGTAAGTTGTGCTACCAAAAGGTAAAAAAACAGAAAAAGCCCGTCCTCCATTTCATATGCTGCTTCCACTAATCCCCTACCACACAAAAGGATTCGTACGGCAGCGTATATCGATTTACTGATTTGATGATTTATTGATGAAAACCAAGCAGGGGTTATGATATTTCTCCACTTCCTTTCTACAAATAGAACGGTGCTATGCACCTAAAAAAATTCAATGGGAGAATAAAAAAACAATTGACGCATTGAGCTGCTTAGCAGCGATAATATTTGTAGAAAAAATGTAATAACACAATACGGAACTACAGCGCAGCGTAATCTATGGCGAGAAAAAATACATTTCACGCAGATATTCGCAGATTGAAAAAACGCAGATGGACGCAGAATTCCCATTTCCAACTTCTCTACTTCTTCTTTTAATTATCAATTCTCAATTATCAATTATAAATTAATTTCCCGACTTTTCACTTATT
>JARKPE010000131.1 GCA_029975415.1 Dysgonamonadaceae bacterium
AAGGAAGAAGTGGATGCAGAAGATATTGCAGACATTGTTTCACGATGGACAGGGATTCCGGTCAGCAAAATGATGCAAAGCGAACGCGAAAAACTGCTCCGTCTGGAAGATGAACTTCACAAACGTGTGGTTGGTCAGGATGAAGCCATTACAGCCGTAGCCGATGCCATCAGACGCAATCGTGCAGGATTGAGTGATCCAAAGCGACCCATTGGTTCGTTTATCTTTCTCGGTACTACCGGCGTAGGAAAGACCGAATTGGCAAAAGCTTTGGCCGATTATCTGTTCGACGACGAAAACATGATGACGCGTATCGATATGAGCGAATATCAGGAAAAATTCAGCGCGACACGATTGATCGGCGCACCTCCCGGATACGTCGGCTATGACGAAGGTGGTCAATTGACCGAAGCCATCAGGCGTAAACCGTATTCGGTTGTGCTATTCGACGAAATAGAAAAAGCACATCCCGACGTGTTCAATATCCTTTTGCAAGTACTCGATGATGGGCGTCTAACTGACAATAAGGGAAGAGTAGTGAACTTTAAGAACACAATTATCATCATGACTTCGAATCTCGGTTCGAATCTGATTCGAGAAAATTTCGAAAAGATCACGCCAAAAAATAGGGAAGAGATCATCGAAGAAACCAAAAACCAGGTGATGAACATGTTGAAAACAACTATTCGTCCCGAATTTTTGAACAGAATCGACGATATAATTGTGTTTGCTCCGTTGAAAGAAGAAGAGATCGAACAAATAGTTCGTTTACAGCTGGATGGAGTAAGCAAAATGCTTGCTGAAAATGGTATCACGTTAACCTACACCGAAGAGGCCGTCAAAAGTATAGCCCAGTCCGGATATGATCCCGAATTCGGTGCTCGTCCCGTTAAACGTGTTATTCAACGTAAGGTGCTTAACAAATTGTCGAAAGAGATACTTGCCGGAACTGTTGACAAGTCGAAACCGATTATCATTGATGCCATTGATGATGCGGTATTCTTTAAAAATTAAAACAATTTGTTGAAGGTTATTCACGCTAATTCAAATATATAGGAGGAATATATAATAAGTTCCTCCTATTTTTTTTTGAATTCTTTTGTACCATTAAAATGTTTATAATAAACCGTATTACTATATCTTAGCCAGAACAAGCCGGAACTAAAAGAAAAATTGAAAGTTAAATTTTTTTTCCTTCTATAATTCCGAAGGGTAAAAGTTTACAAAAGACATAAAAATATTTTACCAAAAACGACAAGAATTTTTAATATAAGAAACTAATTGAATAAAGTTTCGATATTCTTAAGTGACTTCGACAGAAAAAATACTACTACCTGGTCGTAGGGTTCTATTTGAGTCTCGCCATCAATAAGAATTGGCTCTCCGTTTCTTATTAGCGCTCCAAAAGTCATATCTGACGGGAGGTTGAGGTTTTTGATCAGTTTTTTGGTAACTTTCGAATTGGGCTTGGCTGTGATTTCGCCTACATTGGCATTTGCAAAAGTCAAACATTTAATATTCGAAACATCGGCTTTGAGTAGCAGTTCATATATCTTGCTGGCTGCAATCATTTTTTTATTAATCACAGAACCGATATCGAATCGTTCGGCCATATTAATGTAGTCGAGATTTTCTACTTCGGCAATGGATTTCTTCACGCCATATTGTTTGGCTGCCAAGCATGCAAGAATGTTGGCCTCGGAGCTGCCTGTAAGGGCAATAAAAGCATCCGAATCCGTAATTCCCTCGTTTTGAAGCAAGTCGGCATCGCGCCCGTCGCCAAGCAATATGGTAACATTCGAGGGCACTTTTTCGAGCAACATTTCCGCACGTTCCCTGTTTTGTTCTATGATTTTGATTTTCATATTTTGCGGGAGATATTGTACCGTGCGCATGCTAATGCGGCTCCCGCCCATGATGATAACATTTTTGGTTTCGAATGATTTTTTACCGAGCATAGGAGGTATTTCGTCCAAATACTTGCGCAAAGTAGTGAAATACAATATATCGCCCGGAATTATTTGGTCGGCTCCTTTGGGAATAATAGTTTGGCTATTGCGTTTGATAGCAACAATGTGAAATTTTTTGTTATCCTGAGTTAGTTCATATAGATATTTATTGGCTATGGGAGCATTTTCTCTTATTTTGGCTCCGGTCAGAATAACCGAACCATTCGATAGTTCCCACCATACGCGCGTCCAAGGAGTTTTAAGTGCTTGCACGATTTCTTTTGCGGCCATCATTTCGGGATAAATCATCGAATTGATGCCCAGCCGTTCGAAGAATTCGATATTTTTAGGAAGTAAATATTCGAAATTGTCAATTCTGGCAAGAGTTTTTCTTGCTCCAAGATTGGACGCCAGCATGCAAGCCGTAATATTTCGTGATTCTTCGGGTGTAACACCGATAAAAAGATCGGCATCTTTAATGCCCGCAGCATTCAGGTCGTTCAATGAAGTACATTTGCCTACAATGGGCATCAGTTCGACGTTATCCTTTATTTTATTGAGTCGATCTCTGTTTTCGTCCATCAACGTAATATCGTGATTTTCTTGCCCGAGTAAACGTGCTAAGTGTGTTCCAACTTCACCTGCACCGGCTATAACAATTTTCATCTGTAGATAAATTTAAAAAATAGGTGGAGTTATCGAGCCGAAGTATCGTGTTTGCCTCTCGGAGAGTTTATTTGGTATGGATTTAGACGAATAATAGTTGGATTTTTGAGCAACTTATCTACTTCCCGAATCGTATTCAATATACCTTCTTCATCGATTTTGCATAGATGTTTAAGCTCTTGGATAGATCCGTGCGTAATAAATTGATCTTTGATTCCGAGACGAGTAACCTCGATGTTGGTGTAGTGGTGAGCTGCCAAAAACTCAAGAACCGCATCTCCCATTCCTCCGGTAATAACGCCATTTTCGACTGTAATGATATGTTGATAATTCTCGGCCACTTCCGTGAGCAGATCTTCGTCAATCGGTTTCAGAAAAAGCAAATCGTAAAGTCCAGCTTCGATGCCATAAGCTTTTGCTGCATCAATGGCTTTGGCCGCATCGTTCCCGATTTGGCCAATCGAGATCAGCGCAATGTTTTTTCCTTCTCTCAATTTTCTGCCTTTACCAATTGGAAGAATTTTCATCTCGTTTTGCCAGTTTGATATTTCTCCCTGTCCGCGTGGATAACGAATTACGAACGGGCCCTCGTTGCCGTAAACGGCTGTAAACATGAGATTTCGCAAATCATGTTCGTTGAGTGGGGCCGAAATAACAAGATTCGGAATGCAGCGCATATAAGCCAGGTCAAACACCCCGTGATGCGTAGCACCGTCTTCTCCAACCAAACCCGCTCGGTCGAGACAAAATATCACTTTCAACTTTTGTAGAGCCACGTCATGTATTACTTGGTCGTAGGCTCGCTGCATAAACGACGAGTAGATATTACAAAACGGTATTAACCCTTCTTTTGCCATTCCGGCTGAGAAAGTTACCGCATGAGCTTCGGCTATCCCAACGTCGAACGAGCGTTGAGGAAATTCTTTCATCAAAAACGACATCGAACACCCTGATGGCATGGCAGGTGTTACACCCACGATTTGTTCATTTTTTTTGGCCAATTCTACCAGTGTATGTCCAAACACGTCCTGATACAGTTGAGGCTGATTTGTCTTAACTTTGACAATACGTTCACCGGTTTCCTTATTAAAAATGCCTGGAGCATGCCAGATAGTAGCAGCCTTTTCGGCGGGAGCAAATCCTTTTCCCTTTACTGTCTTCACATGCAACAGTTTGGGGCCTTTCATATCTTTGATGTTATGAAGCACTCTAATCAATTCGGGAAGGTTGTGTCCATCCACAGGTCCAAAATATCGAATATTGAAACCTTCGAAAAGATTTTGTTGTTTAGTCAGTAGCGATTTAATGCTATTATTGAATCTCAGTACGAAGTATTTTTTATCGTCGTCAATCAGGTTATTTCGTTTGAATTTTTGATAAACACTGTTTCGAAGTTTATTGTATTTCGACGATGTAGTGAGTTTTACCAAATAATCTTTCAAGCCGCCTACGTTATTGTCGATGGACATATTATTGTCGTTCAATATAATAAGCAGGTTGTTTGGCTGAGAACAAACATTATTCAGTCCTTCGTAAGCCAATCCTCCGGTCATTGCTCCATCACCAATAATAGCTACGACATGTCGATTCTCCTCATTTCGAAGGTTAGCAGCAACGGCCATTCCCAGTGCTGCCGAAATAGATGTTGATGCATGTCCTGCAACAAAAGTGTCGTATTCGCTTTCGGTCGGATTGGTAAATCCGGAGAGTCCGCCAAATTTTCGATTGGTGTGAAATCTGTCTCTCCTGCCGGTAAGTATTTTATGGCTGTAAGCCTGATGCCCCACATCCCACACGATTCGGTCGTATGGCGTATTGTAGAGGTAATGCAGCGCAACAGTCAATTCAACAGTCCCTAAACTTGAAGCAAAATGACCGGGATTATGAGACAATTGATCGATAATAAATTCACGCAGCTCGGTGCAAACTGTCGAGAGTTGATCGATACTAAGTTTTTTTAAATCGTCAGGACTGTTTATGTGTTGTAATAATTCCATTTTTCATAAATAATGATTCGTTGTAATAACACAACGCGACAAGATATGTTTAGCATAAACTATCAGTTTGCCATATCTGAGAAAAATTTGATGCGTACTAAGCGTATTTCTGTTTCGCTATAGTCGGGCAGTTCTTCAATCGCTTTTTCAAGATCGTCGGTTTCGGCTTCCTGAAAATAATCGTAAATATCTTGCAAAGTATCCTGATCGAGCACTTCTTCGAGAAAGTAATCGATATTGATCTTTGTTCCGGAATATACAATGGCTTCAACTTCCGAAAGCATTTCGTCGAAATCAATCCCTTTCGATTCAGCCAAATCATCCAGAGCCACTTTCCTGTCAATGGCTTGAACGATAGAAACTTTGAGTTTCGATTTGTTAGCAACAGTTTTTACCCGAAGGTCTTCGGGGCGTTCAATTTCGTTTTCTTCAACATGCTTTTTAATCAATTCGATAAACTCTTTTCCGTAGCGTTTGGCTTTTCCGGGTCCCACGCCGGGCATATTTTGCAATTCCTCAAGTGTAATGGGATAAGTAGTTGCCATAGCCTCGAGGGTAGCGGGTTGAAAAATCACATAGGGTGGAACGTTGAGTTTCTTCGACATTTTTTTCCGTAAGTCCTTCATCATAGCGAACAGAACGGGATCAACCGCCCCAAAACTACCACCACCGGTAGCGATTGCTCCATCGCCTTCGACTTCGAGCTCGTCAGGATTATCTTCTTCCTCTTTAGTTATTTTGAATGAAACGGGATTTTTTAAAAAATCTTTCCCTTTTTTTGTTATTTTGAGAAGTCCGTAGTTTTCGATGTCTTTTTTTAAATAATTTTCCAGCAAAGCATGACGAATAACGGATTCCCACGTACTTTCCTCCTCGTCGGAACCTGATCCAAATTCTTCCAACTGATCATGACCGAATGTTTCGATTTCGGAGGTTTCTTTTCCGAGTAGAAAATTGATTACATAGTCGGTTTTGTGCTTTTCCTTGAGTGCTGTTATAGCTTCCAAAACCGTAATTAATAGATCTTTTGCTTCCACTTTAACTTTAGGATTTAAACAATTATCACAATTTTCGCAATTAGCTTCCTTATATTCTTCGCCGAAGTAATGCAGAAGCATTTGTCTCCGACAAATGGACGTTTCGGCATAAGCGGCTGTTTCGAGTAGTAGTTGTTTCCCGATTTCCTGTTCCGAAATAGGTTTTCCCTGCATGAAACGTTCTAATTTTTCGAGATCTTTTCGAGAATAAAATGCAATGCACTTTCCTTCGCCACCATCTCTGCCCGCACGTCCGGTTTCTTGATAATATTCCTCGAGGCTTTTGGGTATATCGTAATGAATGACGTATCGCACATCAGGTTTGTCGATCCCCATGCCGAATGCGATTGTAGCGACAATCACGTTGGTTTTTTCCATCAGGAAAGCGTCCTGGTTCGCGCTTCGCGTAGCGGCATCCATGCCGGCATGATAGGGTAGAGCAGCAATGTTATTGGCTTGCAGAATTTCGGCGAAATCATCCACTTTTTTCCTACTCAGGCAATATACAATTCCCGATTTGTTTTTCTGTCCGAGTATGAAACGGATAATCTCCGCATCCACTTTTTCGGTTTTGGGCCTTACTTCGTAATATAGATTTGGCCTGTTGAATGACGATTTGAAAACGGCTGCATCGATCATGTTCAGCGTTTTCTGTATGTCGTGTTGAACTTTTGGCGTAGCAGTAGCCGTAAGGGCAATCACCGGACGTGGCCCTATTACGTTGATGATGGGTCGGATGCGTCGGTATTCCGGACGAAAATCGTGCCCCCATTCAGATATACAATGAGCCTCATCTACGGCATAGAACGAAATGTTTATATTTTTAAGAAAATCGATATTTTCTTGCTTTGTGAGCGATTCAGGGGCAACATAGAGCAACTTGGTTTTTTCTTCAATAACATCTTTTCTCACTTTTTCGATTTCTGCTTTTGTAAGCGATGAATTTAGAAAGTGAGCGATACCATTGTCTTCGTGATAATTGCGGATAACGTCAACTTGATTTTTCATCAAAGCTATCAGCGGAGAAATTACAATAGCCGTACCCTTGGATAATAGTGCCGGGAGTTGATAGCAAAGAGATTTTCCGCCACCGGTTGGCATCAGAACAAAAGTATCCTTTCCTTCAAGGATACTTCGAATGATAGCTTCCTGGTTGCCCTTAAAAGTATCGAACCCGAAATATTTTTTAAGACCTTCGTATAGCGTGTCCTGTTTTTTCATAAACTCAATTCCCCAAATTAGGGATTCATTTTCGCAATGCAATTTCTTTATTGAAAGAAACAAATATAGTTGTATTTTTCAATACAACAAAAAAATGTAGTTTGAAAACATTCAGAAAGAAATTTTTTTTAAAATGCTTTTCAAATCCCTTCATTAAGCCCCTGATTGATAATTGGAAAATGCGAGTTTTCTTTTATCTCTCAACCTATGTCGTTCACTCGTTCCAAAAGTCCGGTTCAAGTACTAAAAAAACAGATCTGCAAAATTTTTTACAGATCCGTCTCGATATATCTTTCCCCCGTTGTCTCAAGCAACATTCAATTTGCCGAAATCCGATTTTTCGAGGTGTTCTTCTGCATACTCTCTTGTAATATGCAGTTTTTTCCGATTGGTTTCCGAAGGCAATGCAAACATGGCGTCAATCATAATCGCTTCAACAATAGACCGCAATCCTCGTGCGCCGAGTTTGAATTCGATAGCCTTATCGACGATAAATTCGAAAGCACTTTTATCGAAAGTCAATGCGATTCCATCCATCTCGAATAATTTTTCGTATTGCTTGATGATAGAGTTGCGAGGTTCTACCAATATGCGCAATAAGGCATCTCTGTCCAACGGATCAAGATAAGTAAGGATGGGCAATCGACCTATAATTTCGGGAATCAGTCCGAAAGCTTTCAAATCCATCGGAGTGATGTATTGCATCAAATTTCCTCGATCAATATGAGCCGTTTCTTTGCTCGACGAATAACCTACGACATGCGTATTGAGGCGTTGAGCAATTTTTCTCTCAATGCCATCGAAAGCTCCGCCGCAGATAAACAGAATGTTTTTTGTATTTACAGGAATCATGCGCTGTTCGGGATGTTTCCTGCCTCCTTGCGGTGGTACATTCACTATAGAACCTTCCAACAATTTCAGCAAGCCTTGTTGTACGCCTTCGCCACTTACATCACGCGTGATCGACGGGTTATCTCCCTTACGAGCTATTTTGTCGATTTCGTCGATAAACACGATACCTCGTTCGGCAGCGGCTACGTCATAGTCTGCCACCTGCAAAAGTCTTGTCAAAATACTCTCGATATCTTCGCCCACGTAGCCGGCTTCAGTCAACACTGTGGCATCCACAATGGTGAAAGGCACTTGCAGCATTTTTGCAATGGTGCGTGCAAGAAGCGTTTTCCCCGTTCCGGTAGCCCCAACCATGATAATGTTCGATTTTTCGATTTCCACATCGTCTTTCATATTCTTTTGCAGAATACGTTTGTAATGATTGTAAACCGATACGGACAAAAAACGTTTGGCTGCATCTTGCCCGATCACATACTGATCCAAAAAATCT
Organism: Dysgonamonadaceae bacterium; assembly: GCA_029975415.1. Classification (GTDB taxonomy): domain Bacteria; phylum Bacteroidota; class Bacteroidia; order Bacteroidales; family Dysgonomonadaceae; genus Seramator. The sequence goes on from JARKPE010000131.1 coordinate 8,213, forward strand.
TTAATCTGTTTTGGTTTGGGCAATGTACTTAGTGATATGTCGAGTCGCGACTTCTCAGAACCTTTAAAGGTCTCGTTCACGATCTCGTGAGCTTGTTCGGCACACATGTCGCAAATGAACCCCGATACTCCGGAAATAAGCAATGTTACTTCGTTTTCGCTTCTTCCACAGAAACTGCAGTGATTACTGCTATTAGCTTTTTTTGCCATTTATTCTGAATTGCGTATTATTTTTTGCTTACCAACACATCATCCACCATGCCGTAATCTTTGGCTTCGGCGGCACTCATCCAGAAATCGCGATCAGAATCTTTACTAACCTTTTCAACCGGTTGACCTGAGTGTTTGGAGATAATCGAATATAATTCTTGCTTTACTCTTGCTATTTCGCGTGCTGTTATTTCGATATCGGATGCCTGACCTTGAACACCTCCCAGCGGTTGGTGAATCATCACCCGTGAATGCGTCAGCGCAAATCGTTTCTTAGGTGTACCAGCTACGAGCAACACTGCTGCCATCGATGCGGCTATACCTGTGCAGATAGTCGATACGTCACTCGATATAAACTGCATGGTGTCGTAAATGCCGTAACCGGCGTAAACCGATCCTCCGGGGGAGTTGATGTATATCGAAATATCTTTTCCCGGATCCGAAGAATCCAAATATAGCAATTGGGCTTGCACCACATTTGCCGTATAGTCATCCACCTGTGTGCCCAGAAAGATGATGCGGTCCATCATTAATCTCGAGAAAACATCCATTTGAGCCACATTCAGTTGCCGCTCTTCGATGATGGTAGGCGAGATGTAACCATAGTCGCTGGTTATTTTCATGTAGCTGTCAAGCCGTGAGCCGCTCATACCTAAGTGTTTAACGGCATATTTTCTGAAATCGTTATCGTTTTTCATATTTTCCTTTCTTTCTATAATGTCTAACCTTTGCAAATACGATGCCAAAGATATAAAAAATGACGAAAGTTCCTACCTTAGTTTATACTTTCAGAACAAAGTTAACATGTTTAGTTGAAATATATGTTGCTTTGTCAGAAAAAAACAGGTAAAAACCTTCGTCGGTCGAAATGCTATGATCGATAAAATCGCTATGCTTCTTTTTCTGTTTCTGACTCAGTTTCCGAAGAATGATCGTGGTGGTGTTCTTCTTCCGAATGATTATGCTCTTGCTCAGCAAAGAGTGCATTAAATTCTTTCGACGAAATTTCCTTATCAATTACTTTAACAGTTTGTTTAACCCAATCGATCACTTTTTCATCTTCAATATTTTGAACGATATTTCTCACCGTATTTTCGTTCGAAAGCATGCTGTTGACATAGCTTTTCAACGTTTCGGCGGGAAGGTTGCTCATTCCGTACTGCGCAAACTGTGCTTTAGCTACTTCTTCGGCTTTGGCCTGAATATCTTCAGGTTTTATTTCGATATTCAGTTGTTTCACGATTTTGTTTTTGGCCAACAGAAATTTTAAATCTTCCATCATCGATGGATATTCTTCCTCAACAGATTCCGGCGTCTTCTTCTCATCCGAAGCCAAAAGCCAGCGTTTAAGGAATGCATCCGGGAATTGGACATCTTTCAGTTTTTCTAAAAATAATTTGCGCACTTCACGCATAAAGAGATTATCGCTGTCAGGTTTAAACTGATTGTTAAGTATTTCGGCTACTTTTGCAGCAAATTCCTCTTCGCTGCTCACCACGCTCGGGCCCAATACTTTGTCGAAAAGCTCCTGATTCATTTCGGCTTCTTTGTAACGAGTAATTTCTTTTACCTCGAATTCGAAGTCCGAATTTATATCTTTGACATGATCCTTAGTTGTCTGCAACAGTGAAGCTACTTCGGCTTCGTTGTTGTCGTATGCTTTTTTAGGATTAAAAATAATTTTGTCGCCAACTTTCACCCCTGTGAGGTTTTTTTTGATTTCTTCGTCTTTCACATACGAAGGCATCAAAATGGCATTTTCGATAATCAGTCCGTTCTCTTTGGGTACGCCGTTTTCGAGCTCGATTAGCGTCCCTTTGAGCAAGTCGCTTTCAAGTGCCGGCTCGTCTATTGATTGGTAAGTTCCGTAATTGCTTTTATAGGCTTCGAGTTGCTGTTTCAATAAATCGTCTTCGAGTTTCACAGTGTAATACGTGAGTTCGTCTTCGGCGCTCAAAGGCAGATCAAATTCCGGAGCAAAACCAACGTCGAATTTAAATTCGAATATTTCGTCCTTGTCAAAGTCGATTGTTTTTTGATCTGTATCGTTAGGAAGAGGCTCGCCAAGAATCTCGAGATTATTTTCGCGAATGTATTTAAACAGTTCATTGCTTACCAACTTGTTGAGTTCATCGGCGAGTATCGATTTGCCGTACATTTTCTGGATAATTCCGGCCGGTACTTTCCCTGGTCTGAATCCCGGTATAGATGCTTTTTGGCGAAAGCGTTTCAGCTCGTTTTCTACTTTTTCGGCGTAATCCTGTTTTTCGATTTCTATGGCAATTACACCATTTACGTTGTCCGTTTTGTTAAGCGTTATATTCATTTACAGCGTCTTTGTTGGTTTCTAACCTTTGTTCTTAAATTCTGTTCAGACTGAAAATCAAGTTTTTTCGATTGGTTTTAACTCAATTTTTTGAGGTGCAAAATTACGGTTATTCTTCCAAATTGCAAAATTATTTTCAAATGATTAGCCTCATGTAATTCTCTTCATGACAAATAGTGCAGCTCTCGTTCATCAACATTGGGTGAATTTGTTTATTTTTGTCGTTTAAAAATGATGAATTCATGATGCGATTATTAAAGAATTCCACGCCGGCTTCGAGGATTTTTTACCTTTTTACAGGTTCACTCATCGGGCTTTTTTTGGCGGGAGCACTTATTGCAATCCTATCGGATATTTTCGGCTGGAACGATCGCGATAGCGTATGGTTTATCAGGTTAAGTACCTTTCTACAGAGTCTTTTCATGTTTTTTTTACCTGCAATTTGCATAGCAGTTTGGACAGACCCGCCTTCCAAATATTTAAATCTTCAGAAAAGTTCGAATATTTATAATTTTACTGCATCCGCCATATTGCTTTTTATTGTATCTATGCCAATGATTTCGCTTACAACACAACTCAATGAGCGGATGATTTTACCGAAACAGTTGGCCGATATCGAGGCATGGATGCGCAATTCTGAACAGACAGCTGAAGCTGTCACCCAAAGGTTACTTCAAGGAAAGGATTTGCTGGGATTTATTTCGAATATTTTATTGATCGGAGCATTCACAGCCATTTCCGAAGAGTTTTTTTTCCGTGGTGTGTTGCAACGCGAAATAGAGTTATGGACGAAAAGCGGACATTGGTCAGTTTGGATTACGGCTTTCATTTTTAGTGCAATACATCTGCAATTTTTCGGATTTTTTCCTCGATTGATATTAGGAGCGTTGTTAGGATATTTATTTTTGTTTAGTAGGAATTTGTGGGTGCCAATTACAGCTCATTTTTTTAATAATGCTTCCGTAATTGTCGTCAATTTTTTTGTGGAGAAAAAAGCTCTTGATCAACTGAATAATCCTCCCGTTACATTGTGGTTGATTATGCTTTCTGTCGTTAGTGCCATTCTTTGTGTGATACTCCTTAAAAAACTCAAGCAAATTTCTACCTCACAACCTTTAAGATTAAAAGAAGATGATTCAAATACAAGACGTGATTCTTTCAGATGACATTTTAGACGCGAATTTTTGTTGCGACTTGCCCAAATGTATGGGAGCTTGTTGTGTAGAAGGAGATTCGGGTGCTCCTCTTACAGAGAGTGAGCATGAAGAAATAAAAGACATATTGCCATTAATTTGGGACGAATTGTCGCCTATGGCTCAGGAGCTCATCCAAAAACAGGGCATTGCTTACGTGGATACCGACGGGGAGTTAGTTACTTCCATTATTAAAGGCAAGGAATGTGTTTTTACTTGTTTTGAAGAAAGTGGAATATGCAAATGTGTTATCGATAAAGCCTTTCGCGAAGGCCGGATTTCGGTGCAAAAGCCCGTTTCGTGTCATCTTTATCCTATTAGAGAGAGTTCCGTTAACGGATTGCCTGCACTTAACTACGATCGATGGTCAATATGCACTCCGGCAGTAAGAGTCGCGAACCGAAACGGAGTAAAATTGTTTCAATTTTTGCAAGAACCTCTTGTGAGACGATTCGGAAAAGAGTGGTATGATGAGTTGTGTCAGGTAGCTCTCATGTGGGACCAAATGAAAAATTCAAGATAAATAAAATTGTTAGTCAAATATGTTTCTTTACAAAAATAATTTGCAACTTTGTATTTAACGTTCCTGTAAACGAAATCGACTTTTTCGTCATAATTTTCGTGTAAATGAATGGATACAAGGATCGCCCAAAATTAATAGGAAAGAAAAAATAATATGTTTAAAAACATCACATTTATAGCTTTATTTTTGATTCCGGTATTTATTTTCGCCGCCTGTAATACCAAAAAATCAAATATTCTGCAAGAGAATGATGTTGCGTTTGATACTTTATATTTATCGCAACAAATATTTCTTGACGACAACCCCTCCAAATCCTCCTGCAGTATCGAAATCAGATTGGTATATCCCGTAGCTTCAAAAAAATTGAACATTGACACCTTGGCCAATCTTTGGACAAGTTGTATTTTCGGACAATCCAATACCGAGATTTCATTGCAGCAGGCCGCAAAATCATATATCGACACTTATTTTCAACGCTACCGTCAAGATGCTAAAGATTATCGTGAAAACAGGTTCGGCAAAGATCCCCTTTCAGCCTTAACGGATGATTCGTATTCCGCATCTGAGGAAGACGCAGATGAATCGCAAAGCGAATTCTATTCCTATTATGAAACGCTCACCGATACTGTCACATTCAATCAAAACGATCTTATTTCGTTGCAGGTTAGGCGTGTGAGTAATAAAGGAGGGCGTGAATCGTATGAAACTTTCAGAAATTTTGTCATCGATCTCAAAACAGGGAATATTCTTTCGGAAAAGGATATTTTCCGAGAAGAATACGAATCGCCATTGCGTCGAATCATCATCAACAAGCTTCTCCAGCAGAATGGCGTGAATGATGTAAGTGAATTAGAACAGCTTGGCTACTTCGGGATTGACGAAATAGTTCCAAACAAAAACTTTTTGGTTGATGCCAAAGGTATTACATTTGTTTTCAACAAAGGGGAATATTCGGCTTATCTGATCAACGCTCCGGTTATTTTTATTCCCTACGAAGAGATTCTCCACCTCTTGCGAGAAAACACCACTGTTTGGAAATTAGCAAAGATTTAAAATGAAAGAATTATTACGGTCTTTTTTCCCCGATCTATCCGATAAACAGCTCGAACAGTTCGAACAGTTACCTGATTTATACAGAGAATGGAATTCGAAAATTAATGTTATTTCCCGCAAAGATATTGATGAATTGCCTTTGCACCACGTGCTCCATTCGCTATCCATAGGCAAATATATTCGTTTTGCACCCGAAACCAAAATATTGGATGTGGGAACGGGTGGCGGTTTCCCGGGTATCCCGCTCGCAATTTTTTTTCCACAGGTTCAATTTGTGTTGTTGGACAGCATCGGCAAAAAAATTCGTGTTGCACAAGAAATTTCAAGAGTTGTTGGATTACAAAATGTTTCTTTTAATCATGCTCGTGTTGAGGACGAAAAAAGAAAGTTCGATTTCATTGTCAGTCGTGCGGTAATGCCACTTGACGATTTGGTAAAAGTAACGCGTAAAAATATCTCGAATGAACAGCACAATGCACTTCCCAATGGCATTATTTGTCTGAAAGGTGGTGATTTGTCTTCCGAAATTCATCGATATCGAAAGAAAGTAGAGATAACCGATCTTTCTGCTTATTTTCCCCAACCTTATTTCAAAACAAAAAAAATTGTCTATCTGCCAATTTGAAAGAAGCATTTATACGTTTCTCGATGAAGAATATCCAAGAAACGTGTATATTTGTAGGCGGAATGTTATTTTTTTTGCTTTCCGATACACGATACAGATAAATGAAAAGTAAATTATTCGAATTTAATCCGTTGGCCGTAAACACTTATGTGCTTTCCGATGAAACCGGTGAGTGTGTAGTCATTGATCCTGCGTGCTTTTATCCCGACGAAAAAGCTTTATTGCTCAATTATATCATCGATAACGATTTGGTAGTAAAACACCTTTTAAACACCCATCTGCACTTCGATCATATTTTTGGTAATAATCTTATTGCATCACAATTTGGCATTTCAGCCGAAGCTCATCCCGACGATTTATTTCTTCTCGAAAGTCTTCCGGAACAATTACAGGCGTTTGGTTTCGACGATGCAAACGCAACTATTCCGAAAATCGGAACATTCCTTTATCACGGTGATTCGATCAAATTCGGGAATCAGATTCTCAGAGTTTTCCACATACCGGGTCATTCGCCCGGCAGTTTGGTTTTCTATCATGAGCCATCCGGTTCGGTTTACAGCGGCGATGTGCTTTTTAATGGGAGTATTGGGCGTACCGATTTACAAGGTGGCAATTTCGAAACACTGGTGAACGGAATTCGAAATATTATGTTTTCTTTTCCCAACGAAACGATCGTTTATCCCGGTCACGGCCCATTTACAACGATAGCAAACGAGAAAAAATACAATCCATTTGTTGGGATCAAATCTTAATTTTTGGATTTTTTTACGAGAATAAACCACATCACACTTGTCCTAAATCTTGGATTTGCAGTATTAGAATTCCTTATTGCATCTCACACAACAAATTTTGAAACAATATGAAAATTGAACATTTCAAAACACGTCATCTCGGAGTTGGAGGCGATGATATGAAAGTCATGCTTGATGCGATTGGCGTATCATCTTTGGATGAATTAATCGATCAAACTATTCCCGAAAACATTCGACTCGAAACCCCGTTGACATTGCCTGCGGCTTTGTCCGAACAAGAATACGCGGAGGAGATTGCTCATCTGGCATCCAGAAATAAAATCTTCACTTCTTATATCGGCATGGGATGGTACGATACAATAACACCGGCGGTCATTTATCGCAATGTGTTCGAAAATCCCGTATGGTACACTTCCTATACCCCCTATCAGGCTGAAATTTCGCAGGGCAGATTGGAAGCATTGATCAATTTTCAGACTGTAGTAAGCGATCTAACCGGCTTACCGCTATCCAACTCGTCGTTGCTCGATGAGGCTTCCGCCGCAGCAGAAGCTGCTACAATGATGTATTCTCTTCGTTCGAAAGAAAAACAAAAAGCCGAAGCAAAATCATTGTTTGTTGACGAACATATCTTTCCGCAGACTTTGGCCGTATTAAAAACACGCATGAGTCATGTGGGCATCGAAATTGTAGTAGGAGATTACAAAAACGTAAATCCTGACAACGATTATTTTGGAGCAATTATTCAATATCCCGACGGCGACGGTAAAGTAGAAGATTATCGTTCGTTTGTCGAAAAAGCTCATGCCGCCGATTGCAAAGTTGCTGTAGCTACAGATTTGCTCGCTCTAGTGTTACTCACGCCTCCCGGAGAATGGGGTGCAGATATTGCATTCGGCAGTAGCCAGCGATTTGGAATTCCGATGTTCTATGGCGGACCGTCTGCTGCTTTTTTTGCAACTCGCGAGGAATACAAACGTAACATGCCTGGCAGAATCATCGGCATTTCGAAAGATGCTTATGGCAAACAGGCACTGCGCATGGCCTTGCAAACCCGCGAACAGCACATCAAACGCGAAAAGGCCACTTCGAATATTTGTACGGCTCAAGCTTTGCTGGCTACCATGTCTTCATTTTATGCCGTTTATCATGGGCCCGAAGGCCTCAAAACCATTGCTCGACGCGTACATTCCATCGCTTCACATCTTTCGGACGAATTAAGAGCTCTTGGTTATAAACAATTGAACGAACAATTTTTCGATACACTAAAAATAGTCTTACCTTCGGATATTTCACTTCAGGATATTAAAAACAATGCCGAACTCCGATCTATTAATCTCCGTTATTTCGAAACCGGCGAGATTGGGATAAGCATTGACGAAACTACCAACGATTATCGTGCACACGAATTACTTGCCGTGTTTGCAATGGCTGCCGGCAGCTCGAAAGTTTTCATGTTTGACGATTTGCCCGAAAAAATTTCCCTGCGAAACAGTTTCTTGCGCACATCGCCATTTCTTACATATCCTGTTTTTAACAGCTATCATACCGAAACAGAATTGATGCGGTATATTAAACGTTTGGAACGCAAGGATATTTCGCTGGCTCATTCGATGATTTCTCTCGGTTCGTGCACAATGAAACTTAATGCAGCATCGGAATTGCTTCCGCTTGGATATGCCGGATTTCAGAAAATCCACCCCTATGCTCCTACCGATCAGGCTGAAGGTTATCTTGAAATGATCGATGAACTGAAATCTATGCTTGCCGAAATTACCGGCTTGCCCGGAGTCAGTTTGCAACCGAACTCGGGCGCTGCCGGAGAATATGCCGGATTGATTACGATTGCAAGTTATTTGGAAAGTATCGGACAAGGGCATCGCCATATTGTGCTCATTCCCGCTTCGGCCCATGGTACTAATCCCGCAAGCGCAGTCCAGGCGGGTTATACGCCGGTTAATGTGGCGACGGATGAAAAAGGGAATGTGGATCTCGAAGATTTTCAAAACAAAATCGATGAATATAGCGATAACTTGGCTGCTTTCATGATTACCTACCCTTCCACTCACGGAATTTTCGAAGTAAAAATAAAAGAGATGTGTCGTCTCATTCATGAGGCAGGTGGCTTGGTTTATATGGATGGCGCAAACATGAATGCACAAGTCGGCATTACCAATCCCGGCACTATCGGTGCCGATGTTTGTCATCTCAATCTGCACAAAACATTTGCCATACCTCATGGTGGAGGTGGACCGGGTGTAGGCCCTATTTGCGTAAGCGAACGTCTGGTGCCATTTCTTCCCGGACATCCCGTAATGTTCGATAAAGCGACCAATGCAGTATCGGCGGCTCCTTACGGAAGTGCCGGAGTACTTGAAATAACCTATGCCTATATCAGGATGATGGGAGCTGACGGTTTGACGGAAGCGACGAAAATTGCCATTCTCAATGCCAATTATTTGGCCGAAAAGCTGAAAGATGCCTACGGAATAGTATATCGGGGCGCACAAGGAAGAGTGGGGCATGAGTTGATCCTCGAGTGTCGTGGGCTGAAGGATATTTCGGGAATAACCGAGACAGATATCGCCAAGCGGTTGATCGATTACGGCTATCATGCACCCACGCTGTCGTTTCCGGTGCATGGAACCTTAATGATTGAGCCCACCGAGAGTGAAAGTCTTGCCGAGCTGAATCGTTTTGTGGAGGCTATGCTTCAGATTCATGATGAAATCATAGAAGTTTCTCGCGGAGAATATACCTTCGAAGACAATGTATTGGTGAATGCTCCGCATCCGGAATACGAAGCCGTTGCCGATGAGTGGAATCATGCCTATCCTCGCAGTAAGGCTATATATCCATTACCGTTTGTTGCTCAAAACAAGTTTTGGGTGAATGTGGCAAGAGTGGATAATGCGTATGGCGATCGCAATTTGGTTTCGTGTCTGTGTTAGGATATCGAGAAAAATAAAAAAATAAAAAAATAAAACCCTCCGGAATATGAAGTCTTTCCGGAGGGTTTTTTGTTAGTAATAATATGCGATCTCAGAATGTCCACTCTTTTGAAGTATTGGTAGATGTTTTACTTGTGCTCGAAGCGGCCGGTTGTTCTTTTGTGCTTCCCGTATAAAACTTTAATGCTTCTGGCACAACGCTTTGCAATTGCTTAATGCGATTAGCATCGGTAGGGTGAGTGCTCAAAAATTCAAAATTATTTCCTCCCCCCGCACTCTCGGCCATTCGTTGCCAGAAAGGTACGGCAACACGTGGATCGTAACCGGCCATTGCCATAAAAATGACACCGAGTCGGTCTGCCTCGTATTCCTGCTTACGAGCATAAGGAAGCATAACACCTACTTGAGCTCCAAGTCCGAAAACTGTCTGTCCCAATTGCGATGCGGCTGCACCACCCAAAATATTTCCGGCGATAGCTCCGCCGTATTGGAGGGCTATTTGCTGACTAAGTCGTTCGTTGGAGTGTTTGGCTACGACGTGTGCGATTTCGTGTCCGATAACAACAGCCAACGATGCTTCATCTCCTGCAACAGGAATCAATCCGCTATTGACAACTATCTTTCCGCCCGGCATTGCAAATGCATTGACGCTCTGATCCTGAACAAGCGAAAATTCCCATTTATACTTTTGAATCTCCGATTCATAGCCATTATTTGAAAGATAGGATTCAACGGCAGAGGCTAGTCGTTGTCCCACACGAGCTACCATTTCGGCATCTTTCGTTCCTTTTATCACTTTTGCCGTATTCATATACTCCTGATACTGTTTCAGACTCAATGAAATTACTTCATCGTCCGAAACGAGAAGCAACTGTTTGCGTCCTGTCACAGGCACACTGCCGCACGATTGCATCAATATAATTACCATAAAAGTAAATAAAGAATATATGGTAATTTTTTTCGATTTTACGGAGCTTTCTATTTTTTTCATATTCCTAAAATATTGAAATTGTTTCAACTGAATTATGCAATATCTTTGCTGTTTTGTGTTTTATTCGTTTCGGATGAATTGGCAATGGGTCTTTGCGTTTGTTTCTCGGCACGTTGTTGCGTATCTGCCAATATTTCGGATAATCGTTGCATATCCTTGTGATCCGGAATTTCCGAAAGATTGTTCACGTATGCGCCATACTGCTCAATCGTTTCAAAAAGTTCCTTTTTCAGTTCCCTTGCATCATAATTGGGTTTAAATTTATTGGTTCGATAATCTTCTCCAACCATTTGCTTAAATGATTCATTCGCATTCTTTACAGATGTGAGCGCATCTTCCAACTTAAGTGTTTTCACGTAATCGGCATATTTAGATGAGCTTAAATCAAAAACAAGCTCGTCGATTCCTTGAGTTTCTACATTCAAACTCATAAATGGGAGAGGATCGTATTTATCCATCCAAAGTTCGTTCAATACGTCATAGGCAATCGCTTCCGGCGAATTCTCCTCGCTCATTTCGTAGGTTTGCATCAATCGTCTGAAGACCGATAACGCACGATCTCTCACGCGGTCGGCTTCAAGTGTCTTAAGAGTTATCTCATTGCTGTGAATATTTGCAAGAGCTTGTTCCAACTTATCTTCAATTGATGAGATTGTCTCTATATATTTTTTCACGATCGGATCATCCGTTGTGGCCTTAAAATCGGATAAAGAAGACGTGGTGAGTTCACGTGCAAAATTAATTAATTCATTTGAGTTTAAATTTTTCATATTCGAAAGCAATAAATCAGGTTGAAAAAACCGTTTATCTTTCTACAAAAATACAATTATCTTTTTGTATGATGATTGAAAAGTGAGGGGTTTTTCATAAAATTCCTCCGTTTGATAATCGTTCATCAATGCGACATTATGGGACTAAAATATTACTTTTAGTTTATGAACATATTTCAACCTCTATTGTTTAATGGTATGAAATGGCACGAGGTAGTTTAATTAAATGTTTATTTTTTTAATATTTTCTATGTCGTCCATTAAACCTTTTCTAAAAAACATCTTCAAACAACTAATTTAATTTAACGAAGTATGAGCAAAGATAATAAAATAGTGGAATACGATGAAGACGATTCCGTTAGATTTATTAGAAAACACCTCTCCGAAGAGATGCGAAATAGTTTCTCCGACGACGAAATCAACTATGTTGTAGATCTCATGTATGATTTTTACGACGAGAAAGGATTTCTGGACGGAGACGACGATACGGAAGTGGAAATTGATGAGGATGAACTACTCGATTATGTCATTAAAAACGCG
>JARKPE010000132.1 GCA_029975415.1 Dysgonamonadaceae bacterium
GAATTAGAATTTTCCACATTACATCATTTATTGGATAAGTATTCAGCCAAAACGTATATTCCGATTATAGACTTTCCAACGGATCAAAAACACACAAGAGAAAGAAATGAAGTTTTATCGGCAGTTGAGAATTTGTTATCAAACCAGATAAGATTACAACCAAACATTACAGCGGGTTTAAAATATTTAATAGAAGAAAGTGTAGATAACATTATTGAACATTCCGATTCCAAAAGAGGTTATATATTTAGTCAGTCTTATCCCTCCAAAAAGTATATGGATATTTGCATAGCAGATAACGGCATTTCTTTGTTGGGTAGTTATTGCAAAATGAAGGAAAATAAAATTACAAATCATTTATCAGCTATGAAAGCCGCTAATTTTGGCGTTTCAACAAAAAATTTACCCGGAGCCGAAAACAGAGGTTATGGGATCAGAACTTCAAGGAAAATGCTTGTTGATGGTTTATCCGGAAATTATGTGATGCTTTCGGGTAATGCACTTTATTTAAAATCTAAAAAAATCGATCAATTTATGGTTTTACCTGATATTGCCACCTGGCAGGGAACAATTGTCGCTATGCGAATACCTTACGTAAACGCAAACTTTAGTTATATTGATTTTGTTGAATGAATTTGATGTATTAATTTTGCCATATGGAAGAAAAAATAATTGATATCACAGCATATATTGGCCGGGATTTAAAATCAAGAATCGCGGTGAGGGAGTTTCGTGACAAAATCTCAAACGAACAAAGGACAACTGTGAAGATCGATTTCCGTAATGTAAACTTTGCCAGTCGAAGTTTTATGGATGAATTCTACAACATATTTATTGCTAATGCCGATATGAATGTTGAGTTGATAAATCTCTCTGCAGAAATCGAAGTTATGCTTGAAGCTGTGAAGTCCACTCAGCATAGATCCAAAAAAACCGCAAATAAGATTTCGTCAAATGATTACGATATTAAATTTTCATCGATCTCGGAAGCCAATAAATATCTTGAAGCATTACCATTCTCATAAATTTTTCTATTTTTCTTGTTAGAATTGAATAGCACACTCTGCGTAGATCTGTGGATAAAATCAGCGTAAATCTGCGAGAAAAAGAAAAAGATGAGTTCACGCAGATAATCCCAGATGAAAAAACGCAGATGCATGCAGAGGATTAATGCTATTGGTAGGAAAGATCCGCGTTGATCAGCGAGAAAAAAAGATAGGTTCACGCAGAAATTCGCAGATTGAGAGCGCAGATGGACGCAGAGGATTAATGTTATTGGTAGGAAAGATCCGCGTTGATCTGCGAGAAAAAAAAGATAGGTTCACGCAGATAGGCGCAGAGAAAAAATTTAAATCATTATGACAGAAAACGAAATATCCTATAGAATACGCGGAGCCATTTACAAGGTTTATAATAATGCAGGGCCGGGATTATTGGAATCTGCTTATGAGGTGGCACTGGCTCATGAACTTGCGAAATAAGATCTTTCTGTAAAGACACAGGTGGGATTGCCTTTTGTATATGAAGGAATTGTAATGGATAATGGGTATCGAGTGGATATTTTGGTTGAGGATAAAGTAATTATTGAGATAAAGTCGGTGGAACGGTTGGCGGAAGTTCATTACAAGCAATTGTTGACTTATTTGAAGTTATCAGGGAAAAAATTGGGGATATTGGTAAATTTCAATACAGATAACATCGAGGCTTCAATCAAGAGAATCGTGAATCGTTTGGAGGGCTGAGGTAAATTTGTTCGGAATCGGCGAGAAAGAAGATTGTTTCACGCAGATAATCCCAGATGAAAAAACGCAGATGGACGCAGAAGATCAGCGTTAATCAGCGAGAAAATGAAAAGAAGGTTTCACGCAGAAAATCGCAGATTGAGAACGCAGATGGACGCAGAGAATGAATGTTATTGGCAGAAAAGATTTGCGGTAATCAGCGAGAAAAAAAGATCGTTTCACGCAGATAAGCGCAGATGGTCGCAGAAGATCAGCGTTAATCAGCGAGAAAAAAATCAGCGTTGATCAGCGAGAAAAAGAAAAAGAAGGTTTCACGCAGATGATTTTTTTTGTATAAAAGTATTTCATATAACCAATATTCTGAAGATTCTATTTGTATTGATTTTAATATTATCTCGAAAGTCCGGTTTTTTCAGTACCTTTGAGAGAAATTTGAAACAGAATGAAGAAATATCTGGAAGATTTTCACCGAATGAAATTATTTCGGTTGCAAGATGCCGTTCAGATTATTGGCAATGAAAAGTCGGCAAAAGATTTGTTGCGAAATTATAAGAAACAACAATTGATTTGCCAGATTCGTCGCGATTTATACACGGTAACCGATTTGGCAACAAAACAAGCCATAGCCACAAAATTTGAAATTGGGAGCAATATCACGCCTTCGTCTTACGTATCGTATCATTCGGCATTGGAATATCATGGCTTGGCTCATCAACAATTTTTCGTTCTCTACGTCTCCTCTTCTCAAAAATTTACTTCTTTCGATTTTGATAACATCCAGTATCAATATTGTAATTCGATTTGCGAAAAGGGGGTGTACTTTCCGCCAATGGATTCGCTGGTGCATGTTACAGATAGGGAACGGACGTTGATCGACTGCATCAACCGCATTGACCGTGCCGGCGGATTAGAAGAATTGCTGCATGCAATGGAAGCCATGACTTATCTGAACGAGAACAAACTGTTGACTTACCTTGAAATATACGACAAACAATTTCTCTATCAAAAGACAGGCTTTCTACTCTCTTATTTTCAACGGGAAACAAAGGTAAGTGACGATTTTCTTGAAATCTGCAGGGAGAAAATGGGAAAAAGTACGCGCTATCTGGACGAATTAAACGTCGAGATAGTTTATCATTCGCAGTGGAAACTTTTCGCTCCTGAAAATATTCGCTCATATTCGGAACAAGGTCAAAATGAATTTGTATAGTAAACAGGATTTGGATCGATTAGCCTCCGAAACGAACTTCATTCGCGACAATTTGGAAAAGGCTTTTCGCTTGTGCAATATTCTGGAATATTTTGGTGATACCGACTTGCTATCAAGTTGCTTAATATAATTCACTTCGTTTTTATATTAAGATTGATAGTCCGTCGGCATTAACTAAACCAGCTAAAAGATTAAACTATGTTCATCTTGTTAGCGGTTTAGTATGAAAATCCTTTATTATTGAAATCCCTTGCTCTGAAAGGAGGAACAGCTATCAACCTGATGATATTCGATCTGCCCAGGTTGTCGGTGGATATTGATTTGGATTTTGCTATTTCTTGCAACAGAGAAGAAATGTTGGCCATGCGAAGCGAGATAAATAGAGAAAGTCTCACTTATATGTCCACTCAGGAATATACATTAAGCACCGAGACAAAAAATCCTCATTCGCTGGATTCGTGGATATTTTATTATCGAAATGTGGTTAACAATAAGGACAATATCAAAATTGAGGTAAACTATTCGCTACGAAATCACATTTTCCCATTGGTAATGCGGAATACTTCCGTTAATTTTTTACCAAAGGTGAAGATACAAGTCCTTTCATCAGTAGAACTTTTCGGAAGTAAAATAAAGGCATTGATAGAACGCAGTGCCGCGCGCGACCTTTATGACGTTCACAGGATGCTGACGATGAGGGTTTTCGATGAATCGTATTTTGAGATGTTACGTAAAACTGTTTTGTTTTACTTGGCAGTAGGAGGCTCGAAAAAGTTGGATGAAAATTATTCTTTCGAAAATATCAAAAAACTGAGATTCTAACAGATTCGGTCTTCTCTTCTCCCAGTTTTAAGAAAAAATGAACGCTTTGATTTTGAAAACGCGAAAGAGGAAGTCGTAGATTTTCTTCGATCTTTGTTGATTTTCACGAGTGATGAAAAGGAATTTATAAGGGAATTCAACCATAATCATTATTGCCCTGAATTGCTATTTGATGATCCTCTTATCTTGGAAAGGGTAAAGCATCATCCGATGGCAGAGTGGAAAACAAGGGACAAAATAAATAGTTTCACGGGAATGATTGCAGGAAAAGATCAGCGTTAATCAGCGAGAAAGAAAAAGATTGTTTCACGCAGAAATTCGCAGATGAAATACGCAGATGGACGCAGAGAATCCATATCATTAGCGAAGAAAGATTTGCGTAAATTAGCGAGAAAAGAAAGATTGTTTCACGCAGATAATCCCAGATTAAAAATATGCAGATGGTCGCAGAAGATCAGCGTTAATCGGCGAGAAAAAGATCCGCGTTGATCTGCGAGAAAAAAAACTATTCACGCAGAAATTCGCAGATGAAAAAGCGCAGATGGACGCAGAAGATCAGCGCAATCCGCGAGAAAAAATCAGCGTAGATCAGCGAGAAAAAAGATAGGTTTCACGCAGATGGGTGCAGGAATGGATTTAGTAAACGATTAGACGATATTTGACAAATTATAAACCCGTTCACCAATTGAAAACGAAGAAATAAAAATTATGAAATACATAATAACATTTGCACTGCTCATTGCAGTAGAATTGCTCTATTTCAGGATAGCTTTAAGATATCGCATTATCGACGTGCCGAACGGCAGAAGTTCGCACACAAAGCCTACAATATTGGGCGGTGGCGTGATATTTTGGGTGGCAGCACTGCTTTACCTGCTAATGAATCCATCGCAACAAACAGCATGGATATTCGCAGGGTTAACACTCGTTGCAGCAGTGAGCTTTGTGGACGATATTGTCGGATTGCGGCAGAAAGTCAGGCTGCTATTTCAATTTGTCAGCATCAGCTTCGCCTTCATAGCGATCGGAATATTCGGACAGTATCCCTGGTGGGCTATTCTGATTGGTTATTTTGTTTTTGCCGGCATATTGAATGCCTATAACTTTATGGACGGCATCAACGGAATGACAGGCCTTTGCTCACTTGTGATATTGGGATCGTTGCAATATGTGAATCTGAATATCACACGCTTTGTAGATCCTGATTTGATTTGGTATCCGATGATCGCTTCCGGGGTATTTTTATTCTTCAATTTTCGAAAAAAAGCTAAATGTTTTGCCGGCGATGTGGGCAGCATCGGAATGGGGTTTTGGGTGGTGATTTTGCTTATCAGGCTCATGATACAAACACAAAATCTTATTTGGATCGGATTCCTGCTTGTGTATGGCGTTGAGAACTGCGGCACCATTACTCATCGTATTCTCCGAAAAGAAAACCTCACACAACCTCATCGATTGCATTTTTTTCAGATTCTGGTGAACGAATGCGGTAGGTCGCATCTGGTAATTTCATCGATCTATGCTTTGACACAGCTAATTTGTTCGGTGTTGATCATTCGTCTGTATCCAACTATGGGTTGGGGAATTTTTGCACTATTAGCAGTAATATTGACAGCTATTTATCTCTTGAAATTCAAATTGATGATTATGACTAATAGCCCACAGTTGAAATTGAGACCTCGTCGTGATCCGGAATTTACCAGCGTTATCGATCGCCAAATTGCTAAGGTGTTGAAATTGAAACCTCGTCGTGATCCAGTTGTACAGAGTCTGACAAAACACATATCAGTAAATCCGGAAAACATGACGGATTGGGAAGAGAGACCCTTAAGACAATCGATAAAAGAAAATACCCGAATTTGATTGTGGTTAATAAAGGTACTCCCTTTTCTCCTTAGTTATTTGGCAATGAGTAGCCATCGTGTTGGCTTATAAAGAGATAAGAAATAACTTTCTTTTAAAACCTTCTGTCGCGCATCGACACAGTGGGAGAACCGGAATCGGAAGATGCCGGTTTTTTTGTTTTTTTGGCTTTGCTACCCTTTGATGGAGTAGGAATGGCGACGTCTTGCTTCCACAAACGGTCTTCGAAATCCTTCAATTGTTTTTCGATTTTCTCCTGTTCGGCTTTCAATGCTTCGGGAGAAGGCGCAATCTCGGTGAGAGCTTTGCCTTGCAGATTGAGCGTTTTGTAGATTTCGCCGGTGTAGCGGTGCATGCGGAAAAAGTCATCCACCGTGCTGTTGATCACATTGTTGATGCTTGATGTCATAACGGGCATTTGCAAAGCAAAAGGATGGATTTCGGAGTAGGGAATCCAGAAAAGCGGATAGCGTGCCGGTGAGGTTTCGAAGTCGCTTTGGCGCACCAATATAGGGCAAACGGCAAGCGTTTGGATGCCAAAGCTCGAGGTAACCGAATCGAAAAAATATACTTCCTTGATATAATAACCCATCACTTCAGCCGAAGGAATGTCGGCGTCGTTCACTATGATATTCGATCCTTGAGCTTCATAATAAATGCCGAAGCGATCGAGAAACTCCCTGAAATCTATTTTGTATCGTTCGGAAAACACTTCGTTGCCATCCATGTATTCGTAGGCATCGATCTTTCCTTCGGAAAGCAGTCGGAAAACGGAAGTAAAGAAGTTGGCGCGGCCTTCTTCGGGTTGCGCGGGATGGTAGAGTGCGGCATTGCTATCGTCGTTGAGGTCGAGATAGCGATAGACCACTCGCATCCATTTGGCATGATCGGGATCGAACGACGAATAGCGAACGAGCTGTTTGGTACGCGGCAAACTTGTCGCCGAAGGCGATGAGATGGAAGCAGCGGATTGCTGTGCCTGCAGAATTCGTTCGCGCGCTGTTTCCTGTGCGTGTGCATGAAAGGCAGTTATTCCTGCAACTGTCATTGCGATCACCCATATAAGTCTTTTCATTGTGTGACGGCTATTTTTTATCATTGGTTGAATTACAAATTACGAATTACAAATTACGAATTAC
>JARKPE010000134.1 GCA_029975415.1 Dysgonamonadaceae bacterium
GAATTACAAATTACGAATTACAAATTACGAATTACGAATTACAAGTTGTCAGTAATAATTACCTGAAAATCCCAAATAGCGCAAGTTCCGAAACTGCTTTTCATCTTGCGTCCAAGTTACACACTCGGTACACTTGAACGAGTAAGGAAAATAAAACCACGACCTCCAATCCTCTCTTCAATAAATCGTTAAATCTATAAATCATCAAATCATTTCCCGTTTCTTTCTCATGTTCAAACCTGTCAGAGCGAAAAACAGTTTGTAAACGGTTTAATTGACGCGTACTTCGATAACCGAAATTTCGCGTTCGATACCGTCGGGACCAACTGCTCTAACGCCGGAGATATAAAAATACTTGCCAGGTGAGAGGCGTCGGAATTGTTCTTTCTGACGATCGGAAAAACGGTTTCCATTCGAAACTTCGGGAATGGCATTGCCCATAGCATCGAAAAAAACAGTTCGAAAACCCAGCACCCGGAAGGGTATGTTGAGTATGCCGTCGTCGATAGCTGCCCGGACGCCATCCGCATTCATCAGCACACTTTTGGGCAGTTCACCACCTTTGAACATCGCAGGATTGCCATTGGCATCGGTATATTCGATGTAGGGCGCAGGATCGGGAAGTGCGCGTACGCGAAACTCTTTTTTCGCCAATTGTCGGATTTGGTCGCCCGTTTTTGCCGTGATGAAAATCACGGCATTTTGTCCTACTTTTAGCGGTTTGGCACTCCACATATTGCCTTTCCTCACCAGGCTGCCGTTGGTCATTGTGGCGCTGATATCCTGTGGCGCAATGCCGGGAACAGAGATGCCGATTTCGTTCTCGATACCGGCATAAAGCACATTCATCAGGGTAGGAGCTACCGTGGCTATTGGTTCAATAACGGTATAACTGTTGCTGAAATCGCGTCGGAGCACAGAACCATCGGCTCGAGGAAGTTCTACATAACCTTGTATGCTGTGCGATCCGATGGTTCCTGCCGAAGCCGAAAAAATACCGTTACTTTCGGGATCGAGAAAATTACCGTTGACAAAAATATTCGGATGACTTGTAGAATCTTCT
Organism: Dysgonamonadaceae bacterium; assembly: GCA_029975415.1. GTDB lineage: Bacteria > Bacteroidota > Bacteroidia > Bacteroidales > Dysgonomonadaceae > Seramator. The sequence continues at coordinate 1,064 of JARKPE010000134.1, forward strand.
GCCGAAAGCACGATGCGAGCTTTGTATGTGCCTCCCTGAATGACAATATTCGACTCGGGAATTACGTAAGCATTGATTTGGTTTATACGGAAATCGCCGACATCCACGCTGTTGAGCAAATGAGCTAAAGTTTCGCCTTCGGCGCTGCGAACATCGTTTTGCAGCTTAGTGAGCAATGCTACTGCTGCAGCCACGGGCATTTGTTCGAAAAGCGACTGTTCCCAGTTGAGGTATTGCTTTCCTCTTCTGGATGAAGGTTGAGTGGAGAGACCCGAGTTGATGATTTTTCTTCGGTTTTCGTCGGTTACGAGGTGGGAAAGCGTGTCGCGAAAGGAGTCAACCGCCAAACGAAGATGCCTGCCCTCTCCCGAGACCGGAGATAACATCACCTCCGATGCCGCATTGAGATCATCTTTATGACGAATATTGCCAAGATTGGCTTTCTTGCCGTCGGCTTTTTTTACCATTTTCAATTTGAGCGTTTCGATGTATCGGAACAACGAATCGCTCATCCGGCGCACCTCCATGCCCTTGTTATACCACGAACCGGCCTTCTCGGGGTTTTGTTCGTTGTAAGATGCCAGTGCGTCCATGAGAAGTATGTTGCGTTGCAATGATACGTTAGACGAATTGGCCAGGCCGTCTTCCATGAGTTCGAAGCCATCGAGCACTTCTGCCGACACATTCAGCGCGAGCATGGCGATGAAAACCAAATACATGAGGTTGATCATCTTTTGCCGAGGCGAGTTGGGACTGTTGACTGCCATCTGTGTTACTTGAATCTATCCATTATAAATTACCACCATCCTTCATTTCTGTTCCGCAGCATTCACGAATTATGTCGATTTGCGCTGCCAGTCATCGATTCGATCATACGGGCATAGATACGATTGAGCTCTTGCAATTGATCGGCCAGTTTTTCAGTTTCGTTTCTGATAATCGAGCCGTCGGGCAGCGAATCGCTATACATGGTTTTGAGACGGAGAAGTCCGGCATTGATTTGATCAATTGTTTCGATTTGACTACTGATGCTACGCAGTTGGATTTCGTATATCGTATTCAAGCCGGAGATATTTCGATTGAGAGCTTCCATTTGCTGAACGTACCCGAGCGAATTTTGGCCGATCTCTTGCGAATGATCGATGATGTGTCGGTAAGAATCTTGCAGCGATTCCGAAATGCGGGTCAAAGTCTCGACTGCGTTGGCAAACTTCTGTACATTTCCCGAAACGGACTCGAGAGAGCCAACAATGTCGTCATTAACTTCGAGAGAATCCGTTGGACTTGAAGAAACTATCGGATGGTGAACGGAGGATTGTGCCGACTTCTGACGGACAGTATCATCTCTTTCAGCGAAAGCGGAATGAAAAGTGGGCGTTTGGCGGGAAACTTTTTCTTTCGGATTGCTGCCGACATTGGTAACTGTGGAAGAAATAACCGATTTATCTGCAATTCCCGCTTCTGACGATAAGTCGGGACGATCGTCGGGATTGTCGGTAGCAAGCACCGGGAACACTTTTTCCCAACGATAATCTTTCACCGGAGTATCGAACGCCGATAAGACAAAAACACAAATTTCGGTGATCATGCCGACAGCGAGCAGAACATTGCCAAATGGCAGGTACAGCAATTTGGCCATCGCGCCAAAGATGACAATAGCCGCCCCGAAACTGTAGGCATAGTTGAGAAAACGTTTGCCACGGTCGGTTTGTAAAAATTTTTCGATTCGGTTTCTGTATTTTACATATTTGCCCATTTCCGTATGATATTATAAACAATTATTTTGAAAAGCCGATCTGAGTGCGCACACAACGAAATCCGATGAAGGAACGTCCGATATTCTGGAATTCCGAATCGCGCAAATCGGAACGGATGAAAGTAGCGATATCTTTCCATGATCCGCCTTTTACAACCTTTTTTTTCATTGCATACGGATCTTCCGCAGCAGCATTGTATCGATATTCGGGATTCATGTCGCTCATTTGCAGATTGCCCGATTCGGTGTAAGCCGTTGAAGTCCACTCGGCGACATTTCCGGCCATGTCATAGAGACCGAAATTATTGGGATTGAAGCTACCTACCTTCGTCGTTATCAAGAAATTATCGGCTGCGTAAGCCCCTTCGCCCGGTTTGAAGTTGGCATTATAGCAACCGCTTTCGCCGGTAATGGAGTTCGAGTCCCACGGATAACGATTGTCTGAATTAGCGTTGCGAGCCGCCATTTCCCATTCGGCCTCGGTAGGAAGACGATATTTTTCGATGGTGATGCTTTTGCCTCCGAACGATTTTTTGAGAAACAAGGTACGCCATTCGCAGAATGCGGTGGCTGCTTCCCACGTCACCCCGACAACCGGATAATGAGCATAACCCGGGTGCGAAAAATAATTGCGCATATAATACTCGTTGTTGGCGTTGTCGAAATCGTTTATCCAGCAAGTGGTGTCGGGATAGATGTTTACGATTTTGGTGTGAACAAAATCGTAGAGTCCGGATAAAGGGCGAGTAATGGTTTCGTTGACGATGCGTCCATTTTCGTCGATATAGGCCGTATCTTTCGAAATCATGATCACTTCGTCAGGATCGGCCGAAATATCGGTGTTGAGAATTCTTTCATTGGGATTCAACCGATTTTGCCTTTTGGCTGCTTCGGCGGCATCGAACCACTCATAGCGAAAATTCATCTGGGCAGCATCGAGCATTTTTTCACCGGTGATCGGATGAATTTTATACACACTGTTGATAGCCGCTTCTTCCTCTTCGGTGTTGCGCGTCCAGGGGATAGGAATTGACCAGTCGAGGCGGGGAGGAACGGGATCGCCATATTCGTTTTCGGTAATCTTATAATAATCTTCGCCTGCATAAGCAGGATCGGCCAATCGTTCGCGGATGATGGAATCGCGCACCCAATATACGAACTGTTTGTATTGCACGTTGGTGATCTCTTTTTCGTCCATCCAGAAATTGTCCACCGAAACCCCTTTGGATGGAACAGAAAATCCCCACAAAGAATCGATCTCGCCGGGCCCCATGCGATAAGCACCGCGCGTCACCAGAACCATATTATAGGGCGTGGGTTCTTTCCAAACCTTTCCCACCGGAATGCCCGTTAGTTCGCCCCCCACGCTGCTCCCGATTCCCCTTCGGCCACAGGAGAAAATGAGGATCGAAAGCAATGCAGGAATCAAAACTTTTTTCATATTGATATATATCTTGTTGTTTTCAAATTTGCGAATTTACAATAGTCGGATGCTTTTACTCGGAGTCGATTTTTTATTGAAAGCATCGATCGGAATTCGGTAACCGATGTATATTTCGTGACTTCCGTCGCCTTGTTTCCCGATCCCTTGCGTATGCAGACTGAAGGCATAGCCAACCTCGATGTCGCCAATGAGAGCTCCCGCAAAGAAAACATAACCGTCGTTCTTGACCCACGAAGCGCCACCTGAATATTTTTGCTTGTAAATTGCCCTCATCGTTGCCCTAATTTGTGTCTCCGCGTTGGTGTCTTGAACCCAATTCTTCGGTTGTATGTCTAACGGATAAAACAGGGAAATATTGCATGAAGCCGTAAAATTATACGATCGGGGAATGTGCCGGCGAATGGAATCGGAGACTACCTCGGCAACAAGGGCAGAATCGCTTTGTATATAAAACCACGGCGAGGTGAGATGCATCGCCGAAATGCCCACAAAAAAACTCCGTCCCTTCCACGACAGACCGGCATTGAAATCGATGACGCTTTTATCGGTGAAGTTGGTGCGGATCATCGCCGTGTTATTTGTAGCAGAATCGTTTGCAAGCCTCAGATTACCCGCATCGAACTCCAATCGGTATATTCCCGTCTGAATTCCTGCCGAGAGATAGCCGTTCCCAACCTTTTGCCGATAGGCATATTGTGCGGCGAGGAGCGAATTCCTTTTTGAACCCGTGATTTCGGTGCCGACTACAATTCCCGTTCCGTGCCGTTTGCCAATAAACCGAAAAGGCATGTCGGCGGTAACAATTGTCGTTTTCGGCGACCCTTCGATGCCTGACCATCGATGTTGATAAGCACCCGAAATCCTAATTCCTTCACTTGCACCTGCCACCGAAGGGTTGTAGTATCCTTCGTTAGACCAATGTTGAACGAGCGAGACATCCCATTGAGCCCATACCGTTGCTTTGCAAAGCAATAACGATAATGTGAATAATATGGTTTTCGTGTTAGACATCGATACTATTAACCGAAAATAGCGAAAAAAATTGTGTGAAACACGAGTTTTGTTTGACTGGGTGCTGCAGTTTGAGCGCATTGAAGAAAATTTCCGATTACGAATTGTTCGATAAATCATTCAATAGCGGAAGTTTATAAACTCCCATCTTTCACTAACTCATCTCCTGTCATCAGCTCTGTCGGCTTTCATGTTTATTTAGAAGTTTATAAACCATTAAGAAATTAAGGGAGTTAAGAAACAAAAGAAAAAGTCAATAAGTCGATTCGAAAAACTGAATGTTATCTTAATGCCTTAATGTTTTGAAAAAAGAATTGAAACATTAAGAAATTAATGGATTTA
>JARKPE010000137.1 GCA_029975415.1 Dysgonamonadaceae bacterium
ATTTTTTGGGCGCCGGCTAAAGCTTTTCGACCTCTCACTGAGGATGAGATCTCGCCTATCAGCCCAGATGTGGAAGAAAAGCGGGTTGAGGTCAATATTCCCCGTCAGACCCTGTCGTGTTTTGAAGGTCGCAAGGAGGTAATATGCAAGGGGTTACAAAATTTGTGATTCAAAATATAAATGTTCCAATAATTTTTACAGGCTACGAAGTTGGAGTAAATATAAAAACAGGGCAATCTATTAATAAATTAGATAAAAAATCGCCATTATATGTTGGATTTATGCATTTTAGTAAAAATGCACCTTGGATAAAAGCTGACTTCAAAGGGAATATACTCAATAATTCATCTTACGATCAAACTGCAATTCTTTATGCTGTTAGAAATGGCGAAGGTGTTTATTGGGATAGAATAGAGGGTAAATGTATTCCCGATGATTTTGGTGGTAATAAATGGGTTAATATTAAAGGCTCAAAGCATTTCTACTTAAAATTGAAAATGGATAACGAGAAAATCGGCACACTGATAGAATCATTAATGATGGGTGAATTTTAGATAAAAAACCTTTGCTAACAAGCGGTCATAAAACATGCCGGTTTCAGTGGTATGCAAAGTTCGTCACCCCCCATCAATCTTTCGTCTCGGTTGATAGAACGTCGCTCTGCAGTTCCTTACTGGCCATATTGTCAAATGTTACCGCCAAGTTTAAGTGCAACAACGACATAACAAGATGAAATATATCGACAGAGAACGACAAAAAGCAATTGAGATTCGTGACAGGATTTTCAGAGACCCAGGAAACGGACTGTTTTTCGGTAAAGAAAGAGAATTTGTATTGTCGGAACCTGAATTGAATCTTTGGGAAGGAATACGACAAGATACAAAAGAATATTTTATAAAAAATGGAATTGCTTGGTGGTCTGGAAATGGAGAGCCAACAGGACACTTGCTCTCTTCGCAGATAGCTTGCTTAAATCACTTATATCCACTTCGACAAAGAAAAGATTGCACTGACAAAATTTTACAAAATATCAGTGATTCAATAAGTGAATCGTTATTTGTTGATTCAGGGCTGATTGAATTTGAAAAAACCGGAATAAAACCTTTGGGAAAAGAATCGTCAACTCAACGCGGAGCAAATTCTACCTCGATTGACAGTTTTATGATTGGTAAGAAACACAACGGTGATAAAGTTTTAATACTAATTGAATGGAAATACATAGAATCATATTCGCCAAATTCATTACTGATTTCCGATTCTGGGAAAAACAGATTTGAAGTTTATCAGGAATTGCTTGAACGACCTAATTGTCCAATAAAAACAACAGATGTTAAGGACTTGTTTTATGAGCCATATTACCAATTAATGAGACAAACACTTCTTGGATGGACAATGACTGAAAATAAAGAATATGGAGCGGTTGATTGGTTGCATTTGCACATTATTCCGAAAGAAAACAAAGAACTAAGAGAACGGATAACATCAAAAAACTTGCAAGGAAAAACTCTCGAAGAATCATGGAAATTGCAATTAAAAAATCCTGAAAAATACATTATGATTAGTCCTGAGAAATTTTTAGAACCAATTACAGATTTACAGGACACAAAAAGTTTGATTGATTATTTGACAAATAGATACTGGAAATGAAAGAGGGTGAACCGGTTGTCACCCGTATCGAAACCGGAGAGATCATTCCCGCACACAAAACGGGAGATAAATGGAGGATTGCCACCACAGGCAAGAGCAAATACCGCTATTTTACCCACGAACAGATAGCGACAGCCGAACTGAGGCGAAAACTGGCAGCCATTCCTCAAAAGGAACAGAACAAAAGAAACAACGTGGAAGCAACCATCTTTCAGTATTGTTTTCATACAAGGAACAACAAAACACGATACAGAGGTTTGCTCAAGCACAAATTGTTTTCTTTCGCCCGATGTTTATGGATAAACCATGTCCGCCTTGCAAATTATCTGATAACAACAGGTCAAAGAGCGCATGAAAATCGTTTGATAACCGATTTTCGTCATATAAAGAGCTCCATTTTGGAGAAACTTTTTCTCGTGATTGTTTTTTTACTCCCTCGTTCCATAAAAACCGGAAACAGAAAATCAACAAATTTATTTTTGAAACTTCAAATCGCCACTTTTTAAAAGGGACTCATACTTTTATTTTTTACTGCCCGGTTTTTGGGGGGCTAATATAAATTTATAAAACTTCATGGTCCGCATAACTATAGGTAAAATCGCTTTGTATACACTGGCCGGAAAAAGCCTGACAAGTGCCGGAGAAATACTATCTTTGTGTTTTTGAATAGAAGGAGAGAAATCGATATGTCGCTCAGTAAGAATAAAATCAAATACATTCAGTCGCTCAAAGATAAAAAAAATCGGATGGAGCAGGGGACTTTTGTCGCGGAAGGATTCAAAATCGTTTCCGATTTGCTTTGTTCATGTCATTGTCAATTGTTGGCCGGATTGCCTTGGGCAATAAAACAAATCAATTCACTCGAAAATGTCGAGGAAATTGTGCTGGCGACTGAAGAAGAACTGAAAAAAGCTTCATTTTTAAAAACACCTCCTCCGATTATTGGCGTTTTTTACCAGCCTACAGCAAATATTGTCGATCTGAATTTGGAAGACAATTTGGTGCTCGCTCTCGATGGAATACAAGATCTGGGTAATTTGGGTACGATCGTACGTTTGGCCGACTGGTTTGGCATCGACTATATTGTTTGTTCGGACGATAGTGCTGACATTTATCAGCCAAAAGCGGTGCAATCGACCATGGGTGCTATTGCTCGCGTAAAAGTCTGCTATGTGAATTTATTCGATTTTTTATCGAAAAAAACGGGAATCCCGATCTATGGTACATTCCTCGAAGGGAAGAATATATACCGAACTCCTCTCGCCGATCATGGTGTTATTGTGATGGGGAACGAAGGAAACGGAATACGATCCGCTATTCAGTCACTCATCAGCGAAAAACTGTATATTCCCAATTACCCGCCTCAGCGGCCGACTTCCGAGTCGTTGAATGTGGCAGTAGCGACGGCAATCGTGTGTTCGGAATTTAGGCGAAGACAATAAAAAAATCACGTATGAAAGAAATACGTGATTACCTAAACCAGATCTATAGTATATTCTGAATTTGTGGAGTGGGGTGGAGGATGGGGCTCGAACCCACGACCTACGGAACCACAATCCGTCGCTCTAACCAGCTGAGCTACATCCACCGTGTTTGCGGGTGCAAAGATAAATATTTTTTTGCAACAATACAAAATCATTCGTTTTTTTCAAAATAAAATAAATTCGACCGCAAATCGACAAAAAAAATGTATTTTTGAGGTTCAGTAAGTTTGTAAAATAAAAAACGTGACCAGGAAAGTTAAATTATCGATACTCGGAATTTCGTTCAGCCAGGTGCAGGCCGGTGCTTATGCTCTCATTTTTGCCGAAGAAAACGGAATAAGACGATTGCCCATTGTCATTGGCACGCCCGAAGCCCAATCCATTGCCATTGTGATGGAAAATATCAAACCGCCGCGCCCCCTCTCGCATGATTTGATTTATTCCATCTTTCAAAAGTTGGATATCGAATTGAAAGAAGTCTTTATCTACAAGTTCGAAGAAGGAGCCTTTTTTTCGGAGCTGCTCTTGCTGCAAAATGGTCGCGAATATCGTATCGATTCGCGCACGTCGGATGCTGTGGCTATTGCCCTTCGTACACATTCGCCAATATATACTACCGAAGAAATCATGCAAAATATGGCTATCGTTTTCGACGAAAACGCACCGTTTGATGCTCCCGAAAATACTCTTCCGAGTGAAAAAGAAAATAATCGGGCGGACGACTTGTCCATGCTTTCGACAGATGAACTAAAATCTAAGCTCGAAGAGGCGGTAAAGGAAGAAAATTACGAATTGGCAACTCGTTTGCGTGATGAAATCAAAAAGAGGGAACATCATTCTTAAGAGGATTCCTTATGTCTGACTCAATTTTTTTTGCTCCCGATATTTGTCAACATCCGTTTTTGACGGAAGAAGAATCGCAACATTGTGTCAAGGTGCTTCGGATGAAAGAGGGGGAGCAGATCGTTGTTACGGATGGAAAAGGATTTCTTTATGAATGTACAATACTTGGAGCTCATCCCAAAAGATGCGCTGTCAGCATAGACAAGGTTAACAAAATAGACAAAACATGGAACGGGCATATTCATATTGCATTTGCCCCCGTAAAAAATATGGATCGCAACGAATGGTTCGTTGAAAAGGCTACCGAAATAGGTGTGGACGAAATCACCCTCCTGCAATGCCGATTTTCGGAACGAAAAGAAATTAAAACCGAACGGTTGAATAAAATTATCGTTTCGGCCATGAAGCAATCTCAACAGGCTTATTTACCAAAACTGAATTTGATGACGGATTTCGGTCATTTTGTCCGAGACGCATTTGAAGGACAAAAATTCGTCGCGCACTGTTATCAGACGCCCAAAACATTGTTGGCAAAAACCTATCGGCCAAACGAGAATGTGCTTGTTTTGATTGGTCCTGAAGGCGATTTCAGCGAAGAAGAAGTGCAATTGGCCATGAATAGCGGATTTCTACCTGTGAGTTTGGGCGAAAACCGACTTCGCACCGAAACCGCATGTTTGGCTGCAGTACATACCATTCATGTAATCGATCAGATTGATCTTTCGAATCACATACAAAACTCTAATAATCCTATACTAAAATGAAAAAGGTTCTATTAGCTCTCTGCATCTTATCTATTTTGTTTGTAACAGCTTGCAACGGGAATAAATCACAAAAGAACGAACTCCCACGAATTGCCATTTGTGGATTGGCCATCGAATCGAGTACTTTTTCACCGGCTACAACCGACGAAGAAGCTTTTAAAGCAAGAATCGGCGATAGCGTTTTTACATATTATCCGTTTTTCGCACCCGATTCGGGAGTTATCAACCGGGCACATTGGATTCCTACACTGCGGGGACATGCCATGCCGGGAGGTATTGTGACACGTGAAGCTTACGAATCGCTTGTGAACAAAACACTTGCCATGCTTAAAGAGGCTCTCCCGCTCGACGGTATATTTTTCGACATACATGGAGCCATGAGTGTGCAGGGATTAGATGATCCGGAAGGAGATTTCATCGTTCGCATTCGCGATCTGGTAGGCACCGATGTACTTATTTCTACCTCTATGGACTTGCACGGCTGTGTTTCGCAACGATTGGCTCAAAACACCGATTTGATAACATGCTACAGAATGGCTCCTCATGAGGATGCTATCGTTTCGAAAAAAAGAGCGGTAACCAATCTGCTCGAGCGACTTGAAACAAAAAAAGGTAAACCCGCTTATAAGGCATGGATAGCTGTACCCATATTGCTTCCGGGTGAAAAAACGAGTACCCGTGTAGAACCAGGAAAAAGTTTATATGCTCAAATCCCATCGGTAATCGATCAAGACAAGGTAATCGATGCTTCGATATGGATGTCTTACCCGTGGGCGGATGAACCTCGCAATCACGGAGTGGTGATGGCTTATGGTGATGATAAGGAAGCTGTGGCGGCAGCTGCCGAAAAATTGGCTGACCATTTTTGGAATGTCCGCAAACAATTTGATTTTGTTGCACCCACAACTACGCTTGAAGATGCGCTTAACCAAGCATTGTCAAGTGACAAAAAACCTTTTATTATCAGCGATATGGGCGATAATCCGACGGCCGGAGGTGCCGGCGACGTTACCTGGACACTGACGGAAATATTCAAGCGTCCCGAGTTTAAATCCGAAGGAAAAAAAACATTGATTTATGCCTCGATTCCGGGTTCTGAATTTGTGAAGAAGGCAAAGGAGATCGGTATTGGCGGAAAGATAGATGCCACGGCCGGTGCAGCTATCGATCATCGCTATGCGGGGCCAGTTCGACTGCAGGGTGAGATTACGGCAATCAAGGAAGGCGATATCGATGCCAAAACCGAAGTGGTGGTAAAATGTGGAAATATTTCGGTGATCGTAACCGAGCGACGGAAAGGCTATCACAAAGAAAAAGATTTCACCGGTTTGGGATTGAATCCTCGCGAAACGGATATTTTGGTAGTAAAAATCGGCTATCTCGAACCTGAACTTTACGCGATGCGTGGCGATTGGGTCATGGCATCGACGCCTGGAGGAGTTGATCAGGATTTGTTCCGTTTGCCCTACAAACGTTTGCAACGACCTATTTTTCCGCTCGACTCCACGATGGCAGATCCGGACTTGAAAGCGCAATTCATTCCGCTTTCGGATGTGATCAAAAGATAACGGAACGAAATGACCACAAAAGAACGTTATCAAAACATACTCGATTGGTTTGAAGCCAATGCCGAATCGTCGGAGACCGAACTGCATTACGGCAATCCATATCAACTGCTGATTGCGGTGATTCTTTCGGCTCAGTGCACCGATAAACGGGTTAATATGATTACTCCTGCACTTTTTGAGGCATTTCCTACTCCCGAAGCATTGGCAGACTCATCGCCGGATGTCGTTTTCGAGTACATCAAATCATGCTCGTATCCGAACAATAAAGCAAAAAATTTGGTAAAAATGGCCCAAAAGCTGGTGAACGATTTCGGTGGACAAGTCCCTTCGGACATCGAATCGTTGCTTACCATCCCGGGTGTGGGACGTAAAACGGCTAATGTGATGTTGGCCGTAGCTTTCGACACACCGGCCATGCCGGTTGACACGCATGTTTTTCGCGTAGCAAACCGTATCGGGCTCACTCGCGATTCGAAAAGTCCTTTTGAAACCGAAAAGGAATTGGTGAAGCACATTCCTGAACAAGTTCTTTCGAAAGCCCATCACTGGCTGATTTTGCATGGTAGATACGTGTGCACTGCCAGAAGTCCCAAATGCAACGAATGCGGGATTAATCGTTGGTGCAACTATTACGAGAAAAAGTTGTCGGATAAAGGTCGGGATAAAAAGAAATAGATCGATCGGAGACGTCTTTTGTTTCTTGTGTTTATTGCCGCCTTACGTCGGCGCCCCACATCAATTTGTCGCGAAGCGTTTCGAAAAAGGTATGACCTGTCCGTCTGACTACTTTCAGGGTATAAGGTGCTTTATAAACATCGAGTTTGGTTCGTTGATCAAAAACCTGAGTTTGCCCGTCGAGGGAAAGCAGAAAAGTTCGGCTCCGGCTTGTCACCTGAAGCGAAATACGGCTATTGTCGTCCACTACTAACGGTCTCGAAGTGAGGTTGTGGGGAGCGATTGCCGTCAGAATGAAACTGGGTGTTGTGGGGGCTAAGATGGAACCACCAATACTGAGCGAATATGCTGTTGACCCAGTTGGGGTAGCAATCACCAATCCGTCTGCCTGATACGAAGTCAGATATTCGCCATTGATGCTTGCCTTGATAGACAACATTGAAGCGGTATCCTGACGCAAAATGGAGACTTCGTTGAGTGCATGTATATTGAATCCTTGTGGAATGTCTTCATCGTCGGTAGAAATTTCGAGCAACGTTCGATCCTCTACATCGTAGCGATTTTGAAATATCTCGAGCAGCGTCGCATCCATGTCCTGGAAATTAATCGCTGCCAAAAAACCCAGTCGTCCGGTATTGATTCCCAAAACCGGAATTCCCTGATCGCCCACCGTTGCTGCAGTCCTCAGAAAAGTGCCATCGCCACCCACACTCACAACCATATCTACCGGAGGCATCACGTCGAACAGTAATGCCAACGGCCTTATTTTATTCTGAATTGGTGTGGAGAGCGAATAAAAAAAATTGTCGGGAAGATAAAGAGCGCCACCAAGTCGTGAAATGGATTCGCAAGCCGCAGCGATCTGTTCTTCTGCTTTGTAGGTTCTGTCGGGGAAAGTACTTCCGAACAGTGCAAATTTCAAATTCTCCGGTGTTACATTTTTCATTGAGGTCACATGTTAAGATAATAGAGAAGTTCATTGAGTCTGTCACGATGTTTGTCGTTTATTTCTCCCTCCTTCATATAATAGTAGATTACTTTGTAGTCGAAGCGTTCGAAACTTCTCAGCACAGGCGTTAGATCCGAAACATCGAGTTTGATGGAAATCAGCAACGATGATCCGTCGGCCAATGGCATTACGGTAAGACTCAGTACGTGAGCATTATTGCTCTCGATAAGTCTGGCGATTTCGGTGAGCGTGTAATCTTTGGCCGAAACCTCAAGAATAATCAACGAGTTTTCCGACTCCGTGAGTTCCGTAAATTGTTCGGGAGTTAATGAGGATGAAAACTTTTCGACCTGTTTTTTGATAAATTCTTTGCTCGACATATACCTAAACCGGTTAATTCGTATTACTTTTGCGTTTGATTTTACAAAGATGTAAAAATTTTGATTACGGAAAACCTCTGACGTCCCTTTTTATTTTTTTCTCTGTTCGTCGGGTTTGTATTCGTACATTCTAAACAAACTATATAGAGTTACGGTTATCAAATAACTATAGAGATATTGATTCATTTGGAAAATGACTAAACTTAGTGTAAATATTAACAAGATTGCAACATTGCGCAATTCTCGGGGAGGAAACCTTCCCGATGTTTGTCAGGTTGCAGTAGATTGTCAATTGTTTGGAGCTGATGGAATCACAGTACATCCGCGCCCCGACGAAAGACATATTCGTCAAAAAGATGTTTTCGATCTTCAATCGAGGATTAGTACCGAATTTAACATCGAAGGCAACCCTACTCCCGAATTTATCGCTCTCATTAAGCGGATAAGGCCCACTCAGGTGACATTGGTGCCGGATGCTCATGATGCCATTACATCCAACGCCGGTTGGGATACCGTTCACAATCGCGAATTTTTATCCGATGTTGTGAACGAATTTCAGGCTATCGGCATCCGTACTTCCATATTCGTGAATGCGGATCTCGAAATGATACAGGGAGCATCGGCAATTGGTACCGACCGTATCGAACTCTACACAGGTCCTTATGCCGAAATGTTTCCCCACAATAAGGAAGCGGCGGTCGCTCCCTTTGTGGAAGCTGCTACACTTGCCAAAAAACTGGGATTGGGTGTGAATGCTGGGCACGATTTGAATTTGCAAAATCTAAATTATCTCTATGTGAATATTCCCTGGCTCAAAGAGGTATCCATCGGGCATGCATTGATTTGTGATGCACTTTATCTCGGCCTCGAAAAAACAATAAAAGCGTATAAAAATTGTTTAAACCTCCCCGAAGATCGTGCATAATCATTATAAGTTGCTATCTTTACGTATCTTTTTTTGTGAAACTTGTATAAAGAAAACGAACATAAATTCAGATGAAATTGCTACAAATAACACCTGTGGTTTCCGATTCGCTGCAACACATGCAACAGGTTGTAACCGGCGTTGATATTCCCTCAACCACTATAAATGCATTCGATCTTGCTCTGAAAGGTGGTTGGCTGATGATCGTGTTGCTTATCCTGCTGCTTTTGTCGGTTTATGTATTCATCGAACGCTTGCTGGTTCTTCGCAACGCAGGGAAGGAAGATGATTCTTTCATGAATCGGATCAAGGATTATATTCATGATGGTAAGATAGGTTCGGCACAGGCACTATGCAAAAAAACCGATACTCCTTCTGCGAGAATGGTCGAAAAAGGCATCTCGCGCCTTGGTCGCCCCATGAGCGATATTACCCAAGCCATCGAAAATGCCGGAAACATAGAAATTTCGAAGCTCGAAAAAGGATTGCCTTTGCTGGCAACAACTGCTGCCGGAGCACCTATGATCGGTTTTTTGGGTACGGTTACCGGTATGGTAAAGGCTTTTATGAGTATGGCCAATGCAGGGGCTAACGTAGATGTAACCCACCTTTCAACCGGAATATACGAAGCGCTTATCACCACCGTGGGAGGACTGATTGTCGGCATTATTGCTCTTTTTGCCTACAATTATCTTACTACTCAAATAAAAGGCATTGTAAACAAGATGGAGATGCGCATTATGGAATTTATGGATATTCTGAACGAACCGGCCGTTTAAAAAAGTAGTTATGGCATTAAAACAGCGATTCAATATTGACCCGAATTTCAGCATGGCATCCATGACAGATGTAATTTTTCTGTTGCTGATATTTTTCATGATCACTTCTACTATCGTTGTGCCCAACTCCATAAAAGTGCTTTTACCAAAATCGCAACAACAGGCTCAAGCCAAACCATTAACACGAGTAACGATAGACAAAAATCTTAATTTTTACGTAGCTAATGGCAATGAGACCGAACGCCAAGTTCCTTTCGAAGCCATTACGCCGTTTCTCCAATCGGCTTATTCGGCCGATCCCAATATTTTTGTTGCGCTTTATGCCGACGAAGAAGTTCCCTATCGTGAAATTGTTCGTGTGTTGGATATTGCCAACCAAAACAGATTTAAAATGGTGCTCATGACGAGACCCAACTGAGAGAATCGTTTGAACCCCTTAGCAAAAGAAATGATCGCTCGCGAAAAAATAGGAGGTATTGCAGGAACAATCATTTTTGGAATATTGCTCCTGTTAATCTTGTTGTTTTCCTACTTCACTATGGCGACTCCTTCTCAAGAACTCGAAGGTATCCCCGTGATGTTTGGCTCGGAAGAAAATGCGGGCGGATACGTCGAACCTGCCAGGAATGAGCCCGTGCCCGAGCCTACCACTGCAAGAAACGACAATGCCTCCGATGCACCTTTGATTACACAAAACGACGAACCGTCCATTGCGGTGAAGGATAGGAGCGAAGAAATCAAACGTCAGCAGCAATTAGCCGAAGAACGTCGGCGACGAGAAGAAGCAGATCGATTGCAACGCGAGCAGGAAGCGCGGCGGCGAGAAATCAATCAACAAATGTCGGGCCTTTTTGGCGAGAATACTACCGGAAGTCGTGGAAATACACAGGGTAGCGGTACTCAAGGCGTATCTACCGGAAATTCGCAACAGGGTGCCCCCACAGGTTCGGGTGGCATCGGAACCTACGACTTGGGCGGAAGATCTTTAGGCCCCGGAGGATTGGCGCAACCTCGCTACACAGTGAACGATTATGGTACTGTGGTCGTTAATATTACTGTAGATCCTGCCGGCAATGTGATTCATGCCGAAATTGGTCGTGGCACCAACACTCCAAGCGCTACCCTTCGCAACGAGGCACTACGCGCCGCGAGAATTACGAAATTCAATGCCATCAATTCGACCAATAACCAGCAGGGAACAATCACATATAAATTCAACCTCAATTAATAAAAGGATTTTCGATATGAAAAAAGCAGCTCTTTTTTTAGCCAATGGCTTTGAAGAAATTGAAGCGTTGGGAACAACGGATATCCTGCGTCGTGCCGAAATTTCGGTAACTACCGTATCCGTTACGGGTGATTTGAAAGTAATCGGGGCACATCAAATTCCGGTAATTGCCGATGTATTGTTCGAAGAAACAGATTTTTCGAATATCGATGTTCTGATACTTCCGGGTGGAATGCCGGGAGCAAGCAACCTTAATGCGCACGAGGGATTGAAAAAACTACTCTCGAAACAAGTTGCCGAAGGCAAACAAGTAGCCGCCATTTGTGCTGCTCCGCTCGTGTTGGGTGGTCTGGAACTGCTAAAAGGGAAAAATGCTACATGTTATCCGGGATTTGAAGACCAATTGTTGGGGGCCAATATCACCGGGGATAATGTAACTGTGGATGGCAACATTACTACCGGAAAAGGACCCGGACTCGTATTCGATTTTGCACTTCAGCTGGTTGAAAATATAGCCGGCAAGGGCGTTCGCGATAAAGTTGCTCGGGGATTGCTACTTTCGTAAACACATGATAATATCTGACGGACGAGTTCTCGTATTGAGAAGCTATCCCATCGTGCAAAAAAAACAGGGTGCAAAGAATTGGTTTATAATAAAAAACCAACTATCTTTGCACCGTTTTTTGACAACATAATGTCTAACTTATTTAAAGCAATTTATTTTATTAACAACAAATGACTGACAACTTAAAAAATGTGGCTCCTATCGAAGATTTCGATTGGGATTCTTATGCTGAAGGCGACACCTACAGCAAGCAAGACAAAGAAAAACTTATCGAAAGTTACAACAACACCCTAAACAAAATCAACGACAAGGAAGTTGTAACCGGACGTGTAACCTCCATGAACAAACGCGAAGTAGTGGTGAACATCGGCTACAAATCGGACGGCGTAGTTTCGATGAACGAATTTCGATATAATCCCGACCTGAAAGTAGGCGACGAAGTGGAAGTATATATCGAAAATCAGGAAGATAAAAAAGGACAGCTCATCCTTTCTCACAAGAGCGCTCGTGCTGCACGCGCTTGGGAACGCGTGAATGCTGCGATGGAAAACAACGAAGTCATCAAGGGCTAT
>JARKPE010000020.1 GCA_029975415.1 Dysgonamonadaceae bacterium
AAATGTCGTTCGAAGCAACTTTTTCGATAAAGCTATCGATCATGTGCTCATGCTGAAGAGGTTTCGACTCTTCTTCGGTATCCCAATGTCTATTCTCAACGGCTGAAAGGTATGCGATATAGTCCGTCGTAGCCAAACTGGCCTCAGGATCGGGCAGCGAAGAAGCAGAAGATTCAGCCGAATCGGTATATGTGTCCAGAAATGAATCGATGAGTTTCTGAGTACGATCGATTTGTTGGGTGGACTCGGCGACTTTGTTTGCAGATGTTCGATTGATAAAATAGCCGAATCTAGTATCGTTTATCAGATAGAACAACCGCTTACGATCGGCACAAAAAATAGCGGTTCGGGTTAACTGATTCTCATAATCGGGATGTTGCAGATTGTGAAGATTTTTTAGTTTTAGAAGCTCTGCGGTCTGAAAATATGGCCATTTACGAAGAATATCGTCCAGATCATTTAATGAGGAGTGATCCAGTTTCTCCGGATGCGCCATATATTCCATTAAATCTTCTTTTTGCATCATCGCTCAAAGCTGATTAGTTACCAGTTAGACATGGTAGAATTGAAAATCTGATCGACAATATCGTTAATGAGTTCTTTAATCAACTGATCCTGAATATCTGTAAGAATGCGATCGCTTGGGAAGTTGCGATATGCGGTAAATGTCTCTTCTTTATTTTGACCATCTATTTTATTGTTGATATATCGCATTCGAACGGTCATCGTCAGTCGAGTTTCGGAGGCAAGCGCATCTTCCTGCACGGCCATAGGTGTGAGTTGATAGCCGACGATCTCGCCTTCGATTTCAATGTCTGCGTTTTGGTTTACAAAACGCAGTTTCGTGTTGCGCGTAAAAATGTCTTTTAATTCTTCATTGAAGCGAGGTTCCAGAGGTGGATATACAAGGGGCGCCTGATTCGGAAAATTAGCCAAACGAAGAGTTTTGGTTAAGTTGTAATCGATAGACGCTCCGTTAAATTTATACGAGATGGAACACGATTGCAGTAGGACAAAAATTATAGAAGCGAGAAAAGCCCTTTTCATAGATTTTCCAGATTATATTCCTTGATTTTTCTGTAAAGGGTGCGCTCGGATATTTTCAAATCGTTTGCGGCCAATTTTCTTTTGCCTCCGTGTCGTTCGAGGGCACGTTTTATCATATCTTTTTCGACTTCCTCGAGAGATAAAGCTTGCTCTTCGTATTCGGTGTCGTCAAGAATGTCGTTTTCCCTCTCCTTTTTCGTTGGAGTAGTTTCTTTCAACGATGATGGTGCTTCTTTGTATTTAACAGGCTGAGCGGGCAAGGCTTCCGTTTCCTGTTCAACGAAAGAATAATCGGGTCTGGTGTCGGTTTTGTTCAAATTTGTAGCAGAAGCATTTGTTTGTCCCGAAAGAATATTTTTTACGACATGTTTAAGATCCATGATGTCTTTTTTCATATCGAAAAGTACCTGGTAAAGAATTTCTCGTTCGTTGGCAAATGTTTTCTGCTCGGCGCCGTGTATGTTTGAAATAGCAACGGGTAGCATGCCTACTTCGTTTTCGGGCAGATATATTTTTAAGATTTCAGGCGTAATTATTCTTTCCTGCTCAATAATAGAGATTTGTTCCGTAATATTTTTCAGTTGTCTCACATTCCCTGGCCAACGATATTCTTTTAGCATTTCCTTCGCTGCATCCGTCAGCGTGATGGGCGGCATCATGTATTTTTCGGCAAAATCGTTGGCAAATTTTCGAAAAAGTAAAGGAA
This sequence comes from Dysgonamonadaceae bacterium, assembly GCA_029975415.1. GTDB lineage: Bacteria > Bacteroidota > Bacteroidia > Bacteroidales > Dysgonomonadaceae > Seramator. The sequence continues at coordinate 1,754 of JARKPE010000020.1, forward strand.
TGTCTTCTTTGCGATCACGTAAAGCCGGCACGCGAATGGGTACAGAGTTTAACCGATAGTATAAATCTTCTCTAAATTTCCCGTTTTCTACCGCATAAACCATGTTGACATTGGTAGCAGCTACTACTCGCACGTCACTTTTTTCGACTTTAGACGAACCTACTTTGATAAATTCTCCTGTTTCGAGCACGCGGAGCAGTCGAGCCTGCGTAGGGAGTGGAAGTTCGGCAACTTCGTCCAGGAAAAGGGTGCCGCCGTCTGCTACTTCAAAATATCCTTTTCGTGTGGCTGTAGCTCCCGTAAATGAGCCTTTTTCGTGTCCAAAAAGTTCGGAGTCGATAGTGCCTTCGGGGATCGATCCACAATTGATGGCAAAATATGGTCCATGTTTTCTTCGACTGTATTGATGTATAATTTGGGGAAAATTTTCTTTCCCAACGCCACTTTCGCCAGTAATCAAAACAGATAAATCGGTGGGGGCAACTTGCAGAGCGATATCAATTGCTCTGTCCAGTTCGGGAGAAGCGCCAATGATTGAAAAACGTTGTTTAACTTGTTGTATGTTTTGTTTTGCCATAAATATATCCCCTTGTATGTCCGAGATTGGGACGAAACGAATTCAAAGATAAAACATTTTTATTTGTTTTTGGCTAAGGCGTATGTTTTGTCTTGCAAAAACTTTCCCAATTGCTCTGCGTCGGGATATAGTGCAATTTCGTCGGGCATAATCGGATTTCCAATCGAAATGACCATAGTGTGATTTTTTTTATTTTTCAGCTCATGACATAATCTAACCGGTTGCACCCTCCATCCGAAGATGATACGGGTGAGATAGAATGATAGTGAGTTTCGACCTGAAAAATGAATCGGTATGACAGGAACTTTAGCTTTCTGAATCAGTTTAATTACCGACTGCTGCCATGCACGATCGTATATTCGTAAAATTCCGTTTACAAACTTTAATCGCGAATTGGATCCCGAAGGGAAAAATCCGAGTGGATATCCTTTTTTGAGGTGAGCAATACATTCTTTGATGCCGTTGAGCGATTTACTGTCAGGTTGCTCGGATTTATAGGGCGAAACCGTGATGAAATTTTCGGACATGGTGTCTATCATTCCCAAAATATAATTTACCATAACTTTGTAATGATCAACGCGTGAAGCGACGGTTTCTATCAATGCGATGCCGTCGATATGCCCGTAGGGATGATTTGAGACGGTAATGAAAGGTCTGTTTTTAAAGTTTTCCAGTATTTCTGCATTTTTCACTACCCGTTTAACTTGCATCTTGTCGAGCAAATCTGTGCAAAATTCGTGACCGGTAAGATGTTTCGATCCATCATATACGGCATTTGCCACATCGAGAGCAGTTAATTTTACACCGAATTTAATGAGTTTGTCTCCGTATTTTCCCTGAAAAATTGGATGTAAGCATCGGATATCTTCAGGGCTGATTAGCTTTTCTTTCATTTATATTTTTTGAAACTGTTTGAACACAAGAGAGCCGTAAATATTCCCGATTGTTGAAAAATTTACGGCAATCCGGCTTTTGAGTTAAAGATTATCGAAAAATGATCGATCAAACCATTTCTCGAATCATATCTATGATTTGTTTGCCTATTTCTTCTGCTTCTTCTATCGATTTTGCTTCGGAATATATCCGGATAATGGGTTCGGTATTTGATTTTCGCAGATGAACCCATTTGTCTTCAAAATCTATTTTAACACCATCTATATCTGTAATTTGCTGGCCGGCGAATTTTTCTTTCATTTTAGTGAGAATGGCATCGGGGTTTATCTCAGGTGTGAGTTCGATTTTTTGTTTTGCCATAAAATAATTAGGGTAAGAAGCCCTCAATTGGCTGACTTTTTTTCCAGATTTGGCCAAATAAGTCAAAAAAAGACCGATTCCAACCAATGCGTCTCGGCCATAATGCGATGCCGGATAAATTACTCCTCCATTGCCTTCGCCTCCAATCACGGCATTTACTTCTTTCATTTTAGCTACCACATTCACTTCACCCACGGCAGCCGAGTAATATTTTCCTCCTCGCAATAGAGTAACGTCGCGCAAAGCCCTGCTTGAACTCAGGTTCGAAACAGTGTTTCCTGGAGTATGTTGCAGGATATAATCGGAAACGGCTACGAGGGTGTATTCTTCGCCGAATGGTTCACCGTTTTCACAATAAATGGCCAGACGGTCAACGTCGGGATCGACAGCAAACCCTACATCTGCTTTTGAGCTTTTCATCAATGTTGATAGTTCGGTCAGGTTTTGCGGAAGTGGTTCGGGATTGTGCGAAAAATTGCCGTGAGGTGAACAGTGTAATTTGAAAACCTCCTTGACGCCCAATGCATACAGCAGCTCGGGCACGGCTACTCCTCCAACCGAATTGACTGCATCTACGGCAACGCGTAAATTGGCATCTCTGATAGCCTTCACATCTACCAAGTCGAGTGAAAGTACATTGTGAATATGCTCTTGAAGGTATTGTTTGAACTTGACTTTACCTAATTGTTCTACCGGAGAAAAGTTGAAATCCTCCGATTCGGCAATAGACAGAATTTTGTCGCCTTCCTCTGCATTTAAGAATTCGCCTTTATTGTTTAAGAGTTTAAGAGCGTTCCATTGTTTCGGGTTGTGGCTTGCTGTGAGGATGATTCCACCGGCAGCATTTTCGCCAACCACTGCCAATTCGGTTGTGGGTGTAGTTGCCATCCCGATGTCCACAACATCGAATCCCATCGCCGTAAGGGTACCCAATACAATTTGATGAACCATGTTGCCGGAAAGTCGAGCATCACGTCCGACAACAATTTTCTTTTCTTCATTATTATTGAGTTGCGTGGAAATAAATACGGCATAAGCGGCCGTAAATTTCACGATATCGAGTGGAGTCAGTCCTTCTCCGGACTTCCCTCCAATTGTCCCACGAATTCCGGAAATTGATTTGATAAGTGTCATTTCTTTGGCAGTTTTTTCTTCGATTTTTATTAGTTTCGTCCTATTCGATATTCCATCAACCCGTAATATACTGTGTTGTAGTTGCTCTGGTCGTAAATGGTTCCACTATTGAAAGGAACGATTATTTTTACTTTTGCTTTGTGACCCACATTGGGGATCGGTGCAAGCCATCCGGTACTCTGATAGGTGTTTAAGTTTCCGTAAATAGATTCGATTGGACCATACAAGCTGTAGTAGTTTCCGGGATGTACAGTCGTGTCTTTATCCGATAAATATCTAACGTCTTTAAAACGGATATATATCTCATCTCCAAGATTTGGTTTGTAGCCACCCTTGTCGATAACATTGTAGTACACGCCAGTAGCGGGATCTAAATAAAACTCGTTTGGAGCGAATATCGAATCCGATGGATATTCTTTTAAAACTGAGATATTGTTCTCACTAATAAATGCTTTGATGGTTTTTTTCTCGTCATTCAACCGATCGATGTAGGTGGGTGTTTTATTGCAAGATATGGTGTACAGAATGACGATTATCAGGAATGATATTCTACAGCTTTTTTTTCTCATTTGTCGTGATGCATTTTTTTTTAGTAAGTGCAAAAGTAAGGAATCAACTTTAAATAAACGTTATTTTGTCAGCAATAAACTATTATCTATTCTTAAAAATAAATTTCAGTATCAAAGCCGAGTCTATTATCTCTTTGAGGATTGCAGCTTTGGGGCGTATTGTTGAAGACCTTTTTCAAAAATATCAAGAGCATCTTGCAATGTGCCGTAATATTCTCCTCCGGAAGCGTTTCGATGTCCTCCGCCGTTGAAAAACTCGGAGGCAAATTCGTTGCAGGCGAAATTTCCCTGCGAGCGGAATGATATTTTTATCAAATCGTCATCTTCGCGAATGAAAGTAGAAAAGGTAATGTCTTTGATACTCAGCGGGTAATTAACAAATCCTTCGGTGTCGCCTTTGTTGTATTTAAACTGGTTTTGATCTTCTTTTGACAGATAAATCAATGCCGAATGTAGTTCGTCATAAATTTTCATCCTGTGCAGCAGGGTGAATCCCAAAAGGAGGAATCGATCTTTTGAATAGTTGTTATAAACGTTTGAATATATGGCGTCTTTGTCAATTTTCTTTTTAAGCAAAAGACTGATTATTTCAAAAATTTCAGGGTCGTTTGAATTGTAGGTGAAGCCTCCCGTATCGGTCATCATACCGCAATAAATGCATTCTGCAGCAGCATGACACATACGCTCGTATTCGTCCAACTGATCAATGAGTCGAAAAATCAGTTCGCTCGTCGACGATTTTTCGGGATGAGAAATCACCACATCGCAAGCCTTTTCGGGATAGGGATGATGGTCTATTAAGATTCTCTTTGCATGTGAATTTTGTACGTACGGAGCCATTTTCCCGATGCGCTTTGGAATATTATAATCAAGGCAAAAAATCAAATCGACTTCTTCGATAATATGTTTTCCGGCTTCAGGATTATATTCGAAAATAAGTATGTCTTCAGATCCTTTCATCCATTTCAAAAAATAGGGAAACGAATTTGGCACCATCACACGAACTTTCTTGCCCTGCTCTCGTAAATGATGATATAACCCGAGTGAGGAACCTAATGCGTCCCCATCAGGTGAAACGTGCGTAGTGATAAGAATATTGGATGATTGAAGTATTAAATCTCTAACGTGCCTTAAGTTTTTTTCGTCTATTAGTGGGGAGATGGGAGTTGCTAACATTCAAATAAAATTTTTACACCACAAAAGTACTAAAAATTAACGATAAATGCGCCTGATTCTGCAATATCGTAAACTTTGATTCCGAGTTCGCGGCATTGTCCTTTCAATCGTTTTGATGCGCTTCCGGATAGTGAGCTGTCGAGTATTACCTCACGCGTAACGAAATGATCTTTTAGAGTGTACATCGAAAGCGAATTGTCTTTCGAAAGAATGAGGTAATCGCTCACGAAAGGTTGTTCTGAAACTTTATTATCGAAGATATTACTCGAAATTCTCACAATTCGTTTCGTGGGATGAGGTATGATTGTGTTGCCTGAATCGGAAAAAGTTGTTTTTTGGCGTCCCTGCAAATATGCTATTTCGCTTGTTGATGGTCGATTAAATACGACTAATTGTAGTGGTTTCGGTCGGATTGACTCCATTGTTTGTAAAGAGAAAAGTCCCAACGCCGTTGAAAGAAATATAAATAATGGAGCGAATTTTTTGTTTTCAAACCTTACGAATAATGATATGACCAAAAAATATACCAAAATCATACCCCAAAAAGTGAGATATTGATCTTTGATCTGTGCTGCGGGGAGAGTTTCGAAAAAATACACAACATCAAGCGTAATCCTGCAAATCTTCTGGAACAACCATAGGCAAACTTTACCCAAAAAGTCGAATCCAACCAAATCAATGTGGCCAGTAACCGAGAAAATTAGAATCGGTATGAAGGCATAGATGATCAAATTTGCGAGCGGCACAATTAGCAGATTGGTAACGAAAAAATAAGTTGGGAACGTTCCAAAATAATAAAGTACAAGTGGAAAAACTCCGGCTTGCGCTGCAAGTGAGAGGGTGAAAAGACTCCACAGGGTTGCAGAAAATTTATTTTGAGGCATATAGAGTCGGTTAATTTTGGGCTTGAAAAACAGAATCGCCATTACAGCCATAAAACTCATTTGAAAACCGATTTCGTATAATGCGAACGGGTGTGACAGAAGAATGAAAAAAGCTGCTATGGCCACCGTGTTATACGAAAATCCCTTTCGATGGAACATATTGCCTACACAAAATATACTGAGCATGATAGCAGCTCTGATGACGGCAACCGAAAGCCCTGTGATGAAAGCGTAAGCCCATAAAGAAAGAATGATAACGATTTGTTTGAATATATTTTTTCGTTTCGATCCTTTGAGAAAAAACAACATCGAAGTAATCACGAGATAAATGATGCCTACGTGTAAACCGCTCACCGAAAGGACATGAGACGTGCCTGAGGCGCGAAACGCTTCTTTCATTTCCTGAGGAAGAAATTTGGTATAACCGAGCGTTAATGCGGTTACAAAAGCATATGAATCATTATCGAGTCCGAACGATTTGTAAAATTCGAGAGCTTTCAGCCTGATTTGTTGCGAAATCACATAGGGAGTCCGATTCGAGATCCCGGTGACCATCCACTGATTTTCGGGAACATAACCCGATGCTGCAAATCCGTGGTTCCTCATCAATCGGGCATAATTGAAATCGTCGGGATTCCCAAAGTTTTTAAAAGCCTGCATCTGTGTCCGGAATACAACCACATCACCGGGAGCTAATGATGAGCTTTTGTCTGTTTTTTGAAAATAGACGATTACTTTTTTCTTATTTGGGGCATTCAGCGTGATGTTGCATTGAATTGATTTTGGTTTTTCCTGTGGAATATCGGTTATGTAGCCCTGATATACTGTATCGGAGTTTGGGAAATTGAATGTGGACTTTTCTCTTTCATATGCGTAACTTAGAGTGGCAACCGAAAAGATCAACAAGAAAACCCCGGAGCCAAACAACCACCGAAATCTATAGGCATGAGTCGCTGGAATAAAGAAAGATAGCGAAATCAAAACAAATGCAATAACCATAAAAGGAATTGTTGATATGGATTTCGGTATCAATTCGTTGATGACAATAGCCGCAATAACAGGCATCAACAGAAAAACGAACGGAGCTTTGCCGATGATATTTCTCACAATCAATAAATTATGAGTGCATTAGTCCTTTGTTTTACAGGTTCTTGAGTTGATGGATAATGTCTTTTGGATTTAAAGAAGAGAAAACAAAATTTCCGGCGACAAGCACGTCGGCTCCGGCATCGATTAATTGTTTTCCGGTTTCAAGATTGACTCCTCCATCCACTTCTATAAGGGTGCTCAAATTTTTTTTAAGAATCATCTTCTTTAGTGCAGCCACTTTCCGGATAGAATGCGCGATAAATTTTTGTCCACCAAATCCGGGATTTACCGTCATCAACAGTACCATATCAAGGTCGGCTAAAATATCTTCGAGCAACATTACCGGTGTGTGAGGATTGAGTGTTACGGCTGCTTTCATGCCGGCTTTTTTGATTTCCTGAATCACGCGATGCAGATGGATGCATGCTTCGTAATGAACGTTCATCATATAAGCGCCTGAGGCAGCTACCTCCGATACAAATTTTTCGGGTTGGACAATCATCAAGTGGACATCCAACGGCTTACGAGCTGCTTTTTTCACGAAATCTAATACCGGAAAACCGAAAGAGATATTAGGTACGAAAACGCCATCCATCACATCGATGTGAATCCAATCGGCTTCGCTTTCATTTAGCATTTCGATCTCTTTACCCAAATTCAAAAAATCGGCTGACAAAATGGATGGAGCTACTTTATGATTCATCTTTTTTCTTTTTTGCCAAAATTAGTAAAAAAAATTCTCGAAAGCAGTTTCTCTGTTGTTTTTTTGAAATTGTAAAGTTTTTGATCCGGCATGAAATATTTGCGGCTTCCAATTTCGAATGAGCTGCTTCCAAAGTTTTACATTGAGTTCATTTGATCAAAATGGTCTATACCACATTTGAGATGCCATTTATTCTGGTGTTTTTACCATATTTTAAACAAAAAAAGAGCTTGGGCTTGATACGAACCAAATACGAGCCAAGTACGGCTGAAATACGGCGCAAAGGGTATTCGAGGAAGTGCCTGAAAAAAAGCTAAAAGTTTTTTAAAATACTGAATAAACAATTGTGATAAATGCTTGTCATGCGAAAAATTGAAATTTTGTTTATGTGCTTGATTTTTTGCTGTTTATTGTTACGATCAAATCAATAGCGACTCGCATGATCGGAGCTTGTTCTCGATACTATTGGCCATTGGTCGAGAATAATTTATGGATGAATCTCAAACTAAAAAGTCAACTTTTTAGTTTATAATAATGGGTGAAATAGTTTTATGATTATCTTTACACCTGATTACAAACCCAATTTTCAGCGACAATGAAAAAAATACTCTTTTTGTTTCTGTCGGCAATTCTTCTTGTTGCATGCCAAAACAATAATAAAACTTCGATAGAGGGAACCGTTACCGATCCTGCTTTCGAGGGTAAATTGGTTTTTTTGAAAGATTCTGCTTCCGTCAATATCGACTCGGCTATCATTCGTAACGGCAACTTCAGTATAAAGACCAAATCCGACGCATCATCCGTGCATATTCTTATGCTTGATGAGAGTATCGATTCTAAAAATGATAGTGAAGTTGCACTTTTGCTCGAATCGGGAACAATCCGTGTTACATTCGATACGATAGCTATAGTAACAGGGACTCCGGTCAATCAGGCATATACAGACTATAGATTGAAGGTGCGCGATATTTCGGATAAAATGCGTGCTCTTTCGCTTCAGTATAACGAAGCCGCTTCTCAAGGTCTTATGAACGACTCCCTCGATGCACAGATCAATTATGCTTACGACGCGTTGGCTTCCGAAAGGTTACAGCTAAGTTTCGATTTTGTAAAAAATAATATTTCCAATAGTTTAGGTCGGTACGTTTTTGCTACCCAAGGACAAATGTTTGATTCAGAACAGCAAAAACAACTACTCGCACTTACCGACGACGCTTTCAAGAAACAGGCTTCTGTACAAAAAATGATTCGTCGTCTGGAGAATGAAGACAAGGTCTCGTTTGGGAAAAAGTTTGTTGACTTCACGCTCAAAGATCCCTCGGGCAATGATGTCTCGCTGTCAGATTATGCCGGTAAAGGAAAGTATGTACTTATCGATTTTTG
>JARKPE010000107.1 GCA_029975415.1 Dysgonamonadaceae bacterium
ATCCAACAATTTTCGTAATTACAATATTCATTAAAACAGAATAAGACGCTTACGATTAAATACAAGAAATCATTAGTTATCTGACAGAAAATAGAAATAAACAATACTCGATTACGCTGATAAACTTGTTAAAAACGATAGTCATCGGCACAATCAAGATAAAATCGAACAAAAATGGGAAATCCTAAGGCATTCAAGATGATTCCGCGCAAAGAAGCAGGATATCGTCCCATCAACGAAAGAATATACGACTTCGGCGAAGTAGAACAAACACTCAATCGCGAAGACCGAAAGTTACAGGCATCCCGCTGTATGGATTGTGGCATACCTTTTTGTCACTGGGGGTGTCCGCTCGGTAATATCATGCCCGAATGGCAAGACCTGATCTACAAAAACGAGTGGAAAAAAGCCATTGATGTGCTCCACCAAACAAATAACTTTCCGGATTTCACCGGAAGAGTTTGTCCTGCACCTTGCGAAAAAGCTTGTGTACTGAACCTGCACGATGCTCCCGTAACCATTCGGGAAAACGAAGCAGCCGTTACAGAAGTAGCTTTCAACGAAGGAATGATCAAGGCCAATCCTCCAAAATACAGAACAGGGCAAAAGGTAGCCGTAATTGGATCGGGGCCGGCAGGCTTGGCTGCCGCAGACCAACTCAACAAAAAGGGGCATTCGGTAACCGTTTTCGAAAAAGATCACCGTATCGGGGGATTGATGCGTTATGGCATCCCCAATTTCAAACTGAATAAAAACATTATCGATCGTCGCCTGGCATTGTTGGAAGAAGAGGGCATCATCTTCAAAACTGATATGGAAATTGGGAAAACCATATCGGGAAAGGAAATACTTGACCAATTCGACGCAGTGTGCATTGCCATTGGTGCCGGACATCCGCGCGATATCAATCCTAAGGGGCGTGAGTTGAAAGGGATTTATTTCGCCATGGATTTTCTTTCGCAACAAAACCAGAAAATCATGGGCGATGAGATAACGAATCCGGAAACAATTACGGCAAAAGACAAGCATGTATTGGTAATTGGGGGTGGAGATACGGGATCAGACTGTGTGGGAACTTCAATACGTCAAGGAGCAAAAAAAGTTACTCAGATCGAAATCATGCCGCAACCTCCTATCGGCAAAAATCCGGACACGCCGTGGCCATTTTATCCGAGCATTCTGAAAACATCGAGTTCTCACGAAGAAGGCTGCGAAAGATACTGGTCGCTCAATACACTCGAATTTAGAGGAGAAGATGGCAAGGTAAAAGAAGTAGTTGTAGAAGAAGTTGAATGGAAAAAGGACGGAAATGAACGGATGCAAATGTTGTCAACCGGAAAAACTCGTATCCTACAGGCAGATATCGTATTTTTGGCTTTAGGATTTGTTCATCCTGTACATGAAGGCTTGCTTGAAGAGCTGGGTGTAAAATATGACGGACGAGGAAACGTTGCCATCGACTCGAAAAATCGCAGCAATATCGATAAAGTTTTTGCCGCCGGTGACGCCGCTTCCGGCGCAAGTTTGGTGGTACGAGCCATTGCCTCGGGGCGGAAAGTTGCTGAAAGTATTCATCAATTTCTGATAAAAGAATGATTTTTTCAATCTCGGTTAAAAAAATATTCAAACAAAAACTACTATCTTATGTGTGGAATAGTCTGTACATTCAATATAAAACGGTCGGAAGAATCATTGCGTCCGCAAATCCTTAAAATGTCGAAAACCGTCCGTCATCGCGGGCCGGATTGGTCGGGAATTTTTTCGAGCGATAAAGCCATTATGGCTCACGAACGCCTCTCGATTGTAGATCCCGAATCGGGTGGACAACCGCTCTATAGCAAGGATAAGAAACTGGTGCTGGCAGTAAATGGTGAAATATACAATCATCGCGAAATACGGAAACATTTTGAAGGAAAATACGAATTCCTCACTCAATCGGACTGCGAGGTCATCCTCGCACTTTATCGCGAAAAGGGTCCAAATTTTCTCGAGGATCTCAATGGAATTTTTGCCTTTGCTCTTTATGACATCGAAAACAATCGCTTTCTGATCGGACGCGACCACATCGGCATTATCCCCCTCTATCAGGGATGGGACAAAGATGGAGCCTACTATGTGGCATCGGAGTTAAAAGCGCTTGAAGGCTATTGTAACAAAATCGAAGAATTTTTGCCAGGACAATATTTCTATAGTCCTGACGGTCAGCCCACACAATGGTATTATCGTGACTGGATGGAATATGAAAATGTGAAAGACAATACTTCCAATGTCGAAACGCTTCGTAAAGCTCTCGAAGATGCCGTCGAACGTCAACTAATGTCCGACGTACCGTATGGTGTTCTTCTTTCCGGAGGGTTGGATAGTTCTATAATTTCAGCAGTTGCAAAAAAATTTGCTGCACGACGTATCGAAAGTGGCAACAAAGAAGAAGCATGGTGGCCTCGTCTCCATTCATTTGCCATCGGACTTGAAGGATCACCCGACTTGGCTGCTGCACGCAAGGTCGCCGAACATATCGGATCAATTCATCACGAAATCCATTACACAGTACAAGAAGGACTCGATGCAATTCGGGACGTCATTTACCATATCGAAACCTATGATGTTACCACCGTTCGGGCAAGTACACCGATGTATTTGTTGGCACGTTATATCAAATCGATGGGTGTAAAAATGGTACTTTCAGGCGAAGGGGCAGACGAAATTTTCGGAGGCTATCTGTATTTTCACAAAGCACCGAATGCACGAGAGTTCCACGAAGAAACAGTACGTAAACTCGGCAAGCTCCATCTCTATGACTGTCTGCGAGCCAACAAGTCGCTTGCAGCATGGGGAGTGGAAGGACGCGTGCCTTTTCTCGATAAGGAATTTCTGGATGTCGCCATGCGCCTCAACCCTCGCGACAAAATGGCCGGTAACGGAAAAATCGAAAAGCATATCTTACGAGAAGCTTTTCAGGATTATTTGCCTAAAGAAATTGCGTGGCGACAAAAAGAACAGTTCTCAGACGGCGTCGGCTATAGCTGGATTGACTCGCTGAAGGCTATAGCCAACGAGAAAGTTTCCGACGAACAAATGGAAAACGTCCGATACCGTTTCCCCGTCAATCCTCCAATGACCAAAGAGGAGTACGTGTATCGTTCCATTTATAGCGAACTCTTTCCTTCAGACAGTGCAGCAAGATGTGTGCCTTCGGAAGCTTCCGTTGCATGTAGCACTTCTGTTGCTCTCGAATGGGATGCTGCTTTCAAAAATAATTCTGACCCTTCAGGTCGTTCCGTAAAAGATATACATATCGACGGTTTTTAGTAACTTTGCAGTAAAATCTGCACATTTATGAAACAGAATCCCGACAACACAAAATATATTTTTATTACCGGAGGCGTTGTTTCTTCGCTAGGGAAAGGCATTATCGCCGCTTCACTCGGCAAATTACTTCAGGCAAGAGGTTTCAGAGTAACCAATCAGAAACTCGATCCATATATTAATGTCGATCCGGGGACACTCAATCCATACGAACATGGCGAATGCTATGTCACGGTTGACGGTCAGGAAACTGACCTCGATTTGGGACACTACGAAAGATTTTTAGGGGTCGAAACACATCGAGCCAATAATATTACTACGGGGCGTATCTATCAAAACGTAATTAACAAGGAACGTCATGGTGACTATTTGGGCAAAACCGTACAAATAATTCCTCACATCACCGACGAAATCAAATACAATATCAATTTGCTGGGCAATACCGGCAATTTTGATTTCGTGATTACTGAAATCGGCGGAACTGTAGGTGACATCGAATCATTACCCTATATCGAAAGTGTGCGTCAGCTCAAATGGGAGAAAGGAAAAAATTGTCTGATCATTCATTTAACATACGTCCCTTTCATCGCGGCCGCGAAGGAGTTGAAGACCAAACCTACCCAACATTCCGTAAAAGCGCTTCAGGAGCAAGGAGTACAACCCGATATTCTTGTGCTTCGCACCGAATACAACATTTCTGCCGAAATGCGCAAAAAAGTAGCCTTGTTTTGCAACATCGAACCCCAAGCGGTTCTGCAATCCATTGATGCTTCTACTATATATCGCGTTCCTCTTAACATGCAGGCCGAAAAACTCGATGAGGTAGTACTGTCGAAAATGGGATTCGATTTGCAACAAGTTCCGCAAGCCGATATGAATGACTGGACTTCTTTTGTAGAAAAACTGGAGAATGCCACCGACGAAGTTACGATCGGGCTTGTAGGTAAGTATGTTCAACTACAGGACGCCTATCTTTCGATAACGGAATCGCTTACGCATGCTGGAGCTTATAACAATCGTAAAGTAAAAATAGTGAAAGTCCTTTCGGATAACATTACGAACGAAAATGTGGAGAAGAAGCTGCAAAAAATGGACGGAATCGTCATTGCTCCGGGTTTTGGATCACGAGGAATCGAAGGCAAGCTGATAGCTTTAAAATACGCTCGCGAACACGATATTCCCTGCTTTGGCATCTGCATGGGTATGCAAGCCATGTCCATCGAATTTGCACGCAATGTTTTGGGATACGCAAATGCCAACACCACCGAAATCGATCCAAACACACCTCATAAAGTAGTGGATATGATGGAAGATCAGAAACATGTGCTCAACCTTGGTGGCAGTATGCGGCTCGGGGCATATCCCTGTAAACTCAAAAAGGGAAGCAAAGCTTTTCAAATCTATCAAAAAGAAGAAATTCGCGAACGCCATCGGCATCGTTACGAATTTAATAATGCTTACAGGGCAGACTTCGAAAAAGCAGGAATGCTCTGCAGTGGCATTAACAAAGAATCCGATTTGGTAGAAATCATAGAACTTTCAAATCATAAATGGTATATCGGCGTGCAATTTCACCCCGAATATAGCAGCACAGTCATTCATCCTCACCCTTTATTTGTGAGTTTTGTGCGTGCAGCTATCGAAAAAAGAATGAGCAAAGAAGAACAGCCTAAATAAATCAAAACCAGAGAATGCGGTCACTTGGACTTGATTCGAATCAAATACGTAGTAAAATTAAGCTACAAGTCTTTCTACCGAGAAATCTAAGAATATAATAGTCGGATTTTTTTCGATTAGGAACGCGGTTCTCTTAAATCCTTACTTTTTGTGACATTTTTTATTTGTTTCCAATAAATTGAAAACCTTTAAATCGGGGATAAGACACACTTCAATTACACAACGAACTGAAGATTGCCCTCAATCATCAACTCAAAGAATATTTAATCTCATTAAAAAATCATAAAAACTCAAACCTAATATATCGTGCACGATATATTTACAGTATATTTGTATCGCGAACGATATATTAAAAACATAAAACAAAATCTATATGGAATCGAAATTTTATAATATGAAAGCAATTTCATTGCAAGGCAAAGAGATTGGAATGGATAGCTACAAAGGAAAAGTTGTGTTGATTGTAAACACTGCCAGCAAATGCGGCCTAACGCCACAATATGAGGGCCTCGAAAAACTTTATCGAGAATACAAGGACAGAGGATTGGTAATACTTGGCTTCCCTTGTAATCAATTTGGACACCAAGAACCCGGCACAGAAAGAGAAATTAGCGAAGGATGTTTAGTCAATTATGGTGTCACTTTTCCTATGTTCTCGAAAATAGAAGTAAATGGCAACAATGCGCATCCCATTTTCAAATATTTAAAAAAAGAACTAAAAGGATTTCCTAACAGCAATATAAAATGGAATTTCACAAAATTCTTGATAGACAGAAACGGGAAACCCGTCAAACGATTTGCACCTTTCGTGAAACCTGAAGAAATCAGGAAACATATCGAGAAACTGTTATAATTGTTCATCACGGAATAGAATATTCTTATATTTGCAAAATGTATCAACAACTAAAACTTGAAAATCAGATATGCTTCCCTTTTTATGCGGTTTCGAGACTCATTATCAGGGCCTATCAGAAAGACTTGGATGCTTTGGGAATCACTTATCCTCAATATCTGGTGATGATGGTATTATGGGAAAAGGAATATTTATCGGTAATTGAAATTGGCGAAAAACTCGTGCTCAACACCAACACCATAACGCCGCTGTTGAAGAGAATGGAGCAACAGGGGTTGATCACGCGCTCCCCGTCTTCGGAAGACCAACGAAAAATGATGATCGCATTATCGGAAAAGGGGAAAGCTATGCAAAAGGAAGCTGCGCAAATACCGTACAATTTACTAAAAAGGCTACACCTCGATAAAGACGAAGAGAAAATAGAGGAGCTAAAACGATTGAAATCTCAAATAAATGAGCTGATAGAATTATTGAAAACCGAAGGCCAAGTTCAGCCATAAATTTTGAAAACATCCAAAGCAGAATAAAACTCGATAATGGAAGATAAAATTAAAAAATTAGCTATAGAGGCCCAACGTACCGAAATAACGGAACATCACATTTATTACAAACTTGCTCAAAATTGCAAAGATGCCGATAATGCAAAAGTTTTGCGCAAAATAGGCGATCAAGAAAAAGAACATTACAATTTCTGGAAAACCAAGACAGGGATAGACGTCGCCCCCGACAAAAAACGAATATGGATGACGACTTTTCTGGCAAAAACATTGGGTTTGTCATTCGTTTTGAAACAAATGGAAAAACGAGAAGGAACCGGTTCGAAACTTTATGACACTTTGTCGGAGTTTTATCCCGAAACAAAACTTTTTTCGGAAGAAGAAAAAAGCCACGAACAACAAGTCTTGAGTATGCTCAACGAGGAACGACTGCAGTATGTCGGTTCGATGGTATTGGGATTAAACGATGCGCTGGTTGAACTTACCGGGTCGCTTGCAGGATTTACGCTAGCTCTTGGAAGCACAAAAATCATCTCGTTGGCAGGACTTGTAACCGGAATCTCGGCGGCACTTTCTATGGCTGCCTCAGATTATCTTTCGTCAAAAGCAGAAGGAGATGTAACGGCTCGTAAATCGGCAGTTTATACCGGAGTAGCATATCTAATTACCGTAATACTGCTGATTCTACCCTTTTTACTTTTGACCAATAAACTACAGGCTTTGGTAATAACAATAGCCACAGTGGTGCTCATCATTTATCTGTTCAATTACTACATCGCCACAGCGAAAGATTTAGATTTTAAATCTCGTTTTTGGGAAATGACATCAATCAGCCTGGGGGTTGCAGCCTTTTCTTTCGTAGTAGGATTTCTACTAAAAAATGCACTCGGAATAGATGTATAATAGAAATATACCTGTTGCAGTTTCGTTGCCTGGAGAAATCTAACATTTTTCATTTGAAGTGTATTGTACTAATGAAAAAAAGTAATGGCTACTTTCGTCTTCGCTCTCGCAATTTCTGTCTTTTTCTCAGAACAAAAAACAAGAATACACATACCATCAACGAAGTTACGATGACAAAATAAAACTCATCCATTTTACCCGACTGACTGTAACGCGGATAACTAATGATAGCCATAGTGGCGATATAAATAAAAATAACTATAGGTACAACCAGAAACAATTTACTGCGAATATTCTGCTTCATAAGTTTTTAAGATAAAAAATCAACGCTTTTGATGATCGAGTAGGTAGGGGGATTACTCCCCCGCCCTCTCACACCACCGTGCATGCTCTCGCACACGGCGGTTTCTTTTAACTGATTAACTTCTCGTGATTCAATGTGAGATTGTACAAACCTATCTCGTCAAACCATTTCTTGCTTAGGGCTTGGTGCATTTGCGGGCAACCCGATTTGCGCCAATGTCCCTTGCCCGAAAGTGCCAAAATCCAACTTT
>JARKPE010000044.1 GCA_029975415.1 Dysgonamonadaceae bacterium
CAAAGTTGGATTTTGGCACTTTCGGGCAAGGGACATTGGCGCAAATCGGGTTGCCCGCAAATGCACCAAGCCCTAAGCAAGAAATGGTTTGACGAGATAGGTTTGTACAATCTCACATTAAATTATGAGAAGTTAAACAATAAAAAGAAACCGCCGTGTGCGAGAGCATGCACGGTGGTGTGAGAGGGCGGGGGAGAAATCCCCCAACCTACTCGATTTTTAAACAGATATCTATCGATAAGACAGATCCTCAGGCTATTTCAATCAGTGGAGCTCCCGCTTGTACGCTATCTCCGGAATTAACGAAAACGTTGACGACTTCGCCCGTATATTCTGCCAAAATATCGTTTTCCATTTTCATAGCTTCCAATACGAGTACTCTATCGCCACGTTTCACCATGTCTCCCTTTTTAACCTCAACCTTCAAAATAATTCCGGGCATGGGACTCTCCATTTTCCGGCCTTTTTTTGCCGGCTCCGTTGTTTTTTCGGCTTGAGTAGTAGATTCGTTGACTGTTTCGGTTTGTTTGGAAGCCGAATTTTCTTTGAATTCCTTCTCGCGTAATTCTCTCAAAAACTTTGCTGCTACCGTTGGAAAAAGTTCGAGCAGAAGTTGGTCTTTTTCGTTTTTAGCCAAATGAACCCCACCATATTCGGGTAAAACAGGGTTGTCCTGTTTTTTGTAGTTTGAAGTGTCGTAGGGAGTTTCGACAGGCGAGCCCGTTATTTGTTCCCTGAATTTTGGATCGATGGGTACGGGTGTCTTGCCATATTCTCCTTTTACCAAAGCAATGAACTGATTTGACGGATTGGCATACTTGGGACGCCCGTTTTTGATATTCAGTGCGGAAGCAACGGCTTGAGCTCCCACTATCTGACTTGTTGGAGTTACAAGTGGAGGAAGTCCGGAGTCGAGTCTCACACTTGGAATCAGCTTCATGGCATCTTCCAAAATATCCATCGAATTAAATTGTTTGAGTTGTGCAACCATATTGGTGTACATACCCCCAGGAATTTCTGCATTTTTCACCAATTCGTCCGGAGCAGGGAAATTGAAATAGGCCTCGATTTTGTGACACGCATCGAGTAGGGCTTCTTCGTCGTTTCGTTTGGCTGCTTCGATCGCTTTATCAAATTCACGATCGATTTCGGCAGGAAGAGTATCGGTAAGAGGATTGAAAGGTTTGGGTATCTGTTTTACGGCATCAAATGCTTCGAGTTCATGACGTATCGAAAGCAATTCTTTATTGATCTTGGCTACGGCTTCCATATTTACGTCTAATTCAACGCCAAGTTTTTTGCAGAAGATATAAATCAATTCGATAGCAGGAGCAGCAGGACCACCCGCAAAGTTCCATATAACTGCATCGACAATATCAACACCATGAATGATCGCAGAGAGTACTGCTCCAAGACCGAAGCCGGGTGTGCAATGAGTATGAAAATCGATAGGGACGTTGAGATTTTTCTTGAATAGCGGCATTAAAGTGGCTACGCGCGAAGGAGGAATAAGCCCGCTCATGTCTTTAATCGTAATCATGTCAGCTCCCAAGTCAAGCATTTCTTTAGCTTTATTCAGAAAATATTGATCAGTGAAGACCGGTTCATGTGCCGGTTTTTTCTTTGGTTCTTCCTTCTTTCCAAATAATCCTGACAGAAACCCCTTTTTTTTCTTTTCTGTCTCCGGTTCATCTACATCATCGTATTTAGGATCAACCGTGTAGCAAACAGCACAATCGGCCATACCTCCATATTTTTTGATATATTTTACGCTGGCCTTGATGTTATCTACATCATTCAATGCATCAAAAATCCGCATGATATCGAGCCCCGAAGCAACCGCATTTTTGAAAAATCCGTCGATAATTTCGTCAGGATATGGAGCATATCCGAACAAATTTCTACCGCGAGATAAAGCCGTCAGTTTAGATGAATTTCCTACTACAGCTTTAATTTTTTCAAGTCTATCCCATGGGTTTTCGTTCAGATAGCGCATTACAGAGTCGGGAACTGCACCGCCCCATACTTCCATTGCGTAAAAATTGGCGTCTTTGTAGTAAGGTAGAACTTTGTCGATTTGCGATTGATTCATTCGCGTAGCGAATGCCGATTGTTGCCCGTCCCTCAAGGTCAGGTCTCTAATTAAAAGTTTCTGTTTCATACTGTTATGTTGATGTTCTAAGATAGAAATTTTAGATTTGTGTGTACGGGAAATTTATTTTTCGAATTCGTTAAATTAAACAACGCGCAAAAGCTGCTTTTTGTTTATATTTTAATTCATCATACATCAATAGTTCGGTAAATTTTTACGTAATATCCTTTTAATCAGATGATTATATTCTTCATTTTGTAATGCAAATTCACTACTAATAATCAATTAGTTATGAGTAACCTTTCTGAAAAAATACCGAACTGTTGCAAACATTAAATGTTTAT
The DNA here is from genome assembly GCA_029975415.1 of Dysgonamonadaceae bacterium. Lineage (GTDB taxonomy): Bacteria > Bacteroidota > Bacteroidia > Bacteroidales > Dysgonomonadaceae > Seramator. The sequence goes on from JARKPE010000044.1 coordinate 2,437, forward strand.
AAAAATTTTGACAAATGGTATTGAAAAGCTTTTCAAGCATTGTTTATGCTGCATTTTATTCCCAATATTTTTTATGAGCTTCTCTGACAATGAATTTTTTCGGATAACAATCGACCAAAGAAATTTGAATTACGGATTATACAATAAAATTTTTCTCAATATATTTTTCTTTCCGTTTGTTACTCGCAATTCCTTTTGCAGATAGTTATCGATCGATCCATACTTTTCACGGAGATGATCGAGAGTATAATTCAGATATGCTTGATTAACCGTTAAAACGGCCGTCAATGCTTCTTGAATATATTCGGGGTATCCTTCGGCATTTTCTACAACTTTGGTTATGTCTATAGTGTTATTCGAAAGCATGTATTCTTCTTCGAGCGTATAATCGGGGACGCCAAGCGAATAAAGTATGAAGTAGCTCGCCAAACCGACTCGATCTTTCCCCAATGCACCGGATAACAAAATCGGATAATTGCTTTCATCGATCAGGATATCGAAAAGCTCGGCAAACTCTTGCTTGTAGTCTTCAACAATTCCTACGTACATATCTTGTATGTATTTGATGGCATCGCTGCGACTGAAATTTCCCTTTTCAATTTTTTGATTTACCGTATCCATCCCCATCGACATTGGCAAACTTATTATCCTTATATCATTTCCAAGTCTGTTTGGATGAAGTTGGGCATTTTCTCTCGATCGAAAATCGACAACGGTTTTTATGCCGAGCCTTTTTATCCGTTCTTTATCAAAAATATTCGCGCTGCTGAGGTCTCCTGACCGATAAATTCGGCCCCATCGAATTTGTTCGTTGTTAATAGTAAAATAACCACCTATATCTCTGAAATTTTTGATGTTATCCATCTCGATTATTCGGTTGGCGATGATTCCGGAAGTTGTGTTGCCGGTTTTTAGAAAGAAATATTCCCTTATGCCGGCACCCGTGGGATTGAAGATTGCAAATTGATCAGTGATCTGGCTCGTTTTGACAGGAACAAAATTCGATAATGCACTGTCCGACATGGCCGAATATATATCGATCTGGCCCTCTTGATCGGGGCTTACCTCCCATTTCAAAAGAAAATCGCCTTCCTTGTTCTTTTCGACTACCGATGTAATCTTCACCGTCGAGGCGCATGAACTCAGAAAAAATATAATGAAAATAAGATATATCTTAGTACAATTCCGCATTTTGTACGTTATAAAAACAAGCAAATATAATGAAAACATTTTAGTCTGATGCTTTTTTTACGTGTTCATTAACAATATATAAAGAGTTTTGCTCTATTTTTTTAATACTTTATCCGATATCGGTATAAAGCATTTTGGTGAGTTTTGATAGGTCTTGCGTACGTTATTAACGATATTTAGGATATATTTTCGTAAAATTTTTATGGATAGTTGTATTTTTGTGTACGTGCACGCAGCGAATGGATAGCAAATATTGCAACAGAATATAAAGGAAGCTAAGGTAAATATCATAAATATATTCAATATGTACGATTTATTCAATATTCAGGGAAGGGTGATTGTCATGACCGGTGGAACCGGCGTCTTGGGTACTTCGATGGTGGAGTATCTGGCGGCTCACGGAGCCAAAATGGCCGTTTTAGCTCGAAATAAGCAAAAAGGAGACGAGTTGGTGGCAAAGATAAAATCGAAAGGGGGTGATGCCATTTTTGTGCAAACCGATGTTACTGATGAAGCGGTTTTAAAACAAAATGCCGATCAAATCATTGCGACCTACGGCCGGATCGATGTACTGATTAATGGCGCGGGCGGAAATATGCCCGGAGCAATTATCGGTCCCGATAATACTATTTTCGACCTTAAAATCGACGATTTCAGAAAAGTCGTGGATTTGAATTTGATGGGAACGGTGATTCCAACCTTAATTTTTGCCGAGAATATGGTAAAAAACGGTCGTGGAAATATCATCAACATCTCTTCCGAGTCGGCTTTACGCCCGCTTACCCGAGTAGCCGGCTATGGTGCAGCCAAAGCTGCCGTTTCGAACTTTACCAAATATATGGCCGGTGAGATGGCAACAAAATTTGGCGAAAATTTCCGCGTAAATGCCATAGCGCCGGGTTTTTTTATTACCGAACAAAATCGCACGCTCCTCACAAATCCCGATGGATCTTATTCCGATCGCGGCAAAAATATTATTGCCCATACTCCATTTCGCCGTTTCGGAGTTCCGGAAGATTTGCTTGGTACGCTGCATTATTTGGTAAGCGATGCTTCTAAGTTTGTAACCGGAACTGTTGCCGTTGTTGACGGTGGGTTTGATGCCTTCAGTATTTAATCAGAAAAATAAATATAGATATGTCTTTAGAATTGAGAAAAGATGCACGATATGCGTTGGTTGTACCGACGAGTATGGGTGTTCGCATCACGCCCGTCAATGCACAGCCTGTTCACGTGAGCAAAATGTTTGAAATGCAGGCTACGAGTGCCGAAACCAATGTGGCAAGCATTAGCTCCTATCTGGGGCTCCCGGTAAAAGTTTTGACAACTTTCGTAAAAGATAGTCCGATTGCGAAGTTCATAAAAGCCGATTTAAAAAATCGCTTTATGGATTTTGAAGGTCCGGAAGTAGCACAAGGTGGCCCGTGGGGTTATCGACATCAATTTAATATTGCCGATAGCGGTTTTGGATTGCGTGGCCCACGTGTCCTCAACGATCGTGCCGGCGAGGTGGGTCGCACACTCAATGTGAAAGATTTCGATCTCGATCGGATTTTTGGGAAAGAAGGTGCCCAGATTGTTCATTTATCAGGCCTTATTGCCGCACTTTCGCCCGAAACCGGCCATTTTTGTCTTGAAATCGCTCGAAGCGCCAAAAAATATGGCTCACTCATTTCATTTGATCTCAACTATCGCGACTCTTTCTGGAAAGGTCGAAAAGATGAATTGAAAGGCGTTTTTCACGAAATAGCATCTTTATCGGACATCCTTATTGGCAATGAGGAGGATTTTCAACTATGTTTGGGTATTGAAGGTCCCAAAGCTGGAGGCGAAAATATCGAATCCGCACTGGATGCATTCAAGGGAATGATTCTGAATGCGCCTAAAATCTATCCGAATGTATCGGTATTTGCGAATACTTTGCGCGAAGTGATTAGTGCAAATGAACATCTTTGGGGCGCAATCGTTTATGAAAATGGGAATTGGCATTCCATTGTTCCTCGTAAAATTAATGTGCTGGATCGGATAGGCGGTGGTGACGGTTTTGTAGGTGGTTTGCTGTATGCTATTTTGCGTCAATGGCCGTCCGAAAAATGGATACAGTTTGCGTGGGCAAGTGGCGCATTGGCAACCACATTCCTGACCGATTATGCACAACCGGCTGACGAAGAAATGATCTGGAGCATTTGGGAGGGCAATGCACGAGTAAAAAGATAAAGACATCATAAAAATAAATTATACTCGAAAAATGAAAAAATTAGCAGATATCGGACTCATAGGGCTTGCTGTCATGGGCGAGAACCTGGTGTTGAATATGGAAAGCAAAGGCTTTACGGTTGCCGTTTTCAATCGTACGGTAGATAAGGTTGATGCTTTTATTAACGGACGCGGAAAAGGGAAAAATTTCATTGGTGCGCATTCGTTGCAAGAATTGGTGGCTTCGCTCGAACGCCCGCGTAAGGTGATGATGCTTGTGAAAGCCGGACAACCGGTGGACAACTTCATCGAACAGCTTATTCCGCTTCTTGAACCGGGCGATATTATTATCGATGGGGGCAACAGCCATTTTCCCGATACTATTCGCAGAACAAAGTATGTGGAAAGTAAAGGATTGCTTTATATCGGCACAGGAGTTTCCGGCGGTGAAGAAGGTGCCTTAAAAGGTCCTTCGATGATGCCCGGAGGTTCGCCTGCTGCATGGGCTTACGTGAAGGATATTTTCCAATCCATTTCGGCTAAAGTGGAAGATGGAACACCTTGCTGCGATTGGGTGGGCGAAGACGGAGCTGGTCATTTCGTTAAAATGGTGCACAACGGTATTGAATATGGCGATATGCAAATCATCAACGAGGCTTATCATCTCATGAAGGATTTGCTCGGCATGACTGACGATGAACAGCACGAAGTATTTAAAAAATGGAATACGGGGAAATTGAATTCCTATCTAATTGAGATTACTCGTGATATACTTGCTTTTAAAGATGAGGATGGAAATCCGCTGGTCGAAAAAATTCTCGATAAGGCCGGTCAAAAGGGAACCGGAAAATGGACGGTTGATGCGGCATTAGATTTGGGAATTCCGTTGACGTTGATTGGCGAGTCGGTATTTTCACGTTGTCTCTCGGCACAAAAAGATCTTCGCGTGAAAGCTTCGAAGGAAATTTCGGGCACGAAACCCAATTTCAAAGGAGACAAACAACAATTCGTCGATGATTTGGAACAAGCAATTTATGCTTCGAAAATCATTTCGTATGCTCAGGGCTACGATCTGATGATGCAGGCTGCCAAAGAATATCATTGGAATCTTAATTATGGCGGCATTGCCTTGATGTGGCGAGGTGGATGCATTATCCGTTCGGTATTTTTGGGCGATATCAAAAAAGCATTCGATCAAAATCCTAATCTCGAAAACCTTTTGCTCGATCCCTTCTTTAAGCAGGCAGTGCAGTCGGCGCAGGAAAGTTGGCGCAGGGTTTGTGCTACGGCACTTCAAAACGGAATTCCGGTTCCGGCCATGACGTCGGCATTGTGCTATTTCGACGGATTCCGAAGCGAACGTTTACCGGCGAATCTGTTGCAGGCTCAGCGTGATTATTTTGGTGCGCATCAGTATGAAAGAATAGACAGACCACGTGGCGAATTTTTCCATACCGACTGGACCGGTCATGGAGGAAGCACCGCTTCGTCCACTTATCAAGTATAAATATTTTCATCTCATATTCCCGTCGGAAATTCTTTTTCAGGCGGGAATATTTTATTCTTAACCTGCATCTTTGGCATTTGGTAGCATAACGATGCTGAAGAAATTTTTTTATAAAGATGATTTACTATCAAAACGGTTCACCTCAAAATAATTTATCGAACGATGATCTTCACAGAGGACTGACCGAAGCATTGAATAAGTTGGGTGACCGAAAAAAAATATTGGCGATTCCGCCCGATTATACCCGACTTCCAAGTCGTGCAGGGGAGCTTACCGAAATTGCCTGGAAATATTACGGGGAAAAATTGACGGATATTCTCCCTGCATTGGGCACGCATTCGCCAATGACCGACGAGCAGATAAATCACATGTTTGGTGAGGCTCCTCGAAATCTGTTTCGCATTCACGATTGGCGTCATGATGTAATTACTCTCGGAGAAGTCCCGGCAGCATACGTTAAACAGATTTCGGAAGGTAAAGTCGATTTTTCCTGGCCTGCTCAAGTCAATCGATTGCTTGTCGAAGGAAACTTCGATTTAATTCTTTCTGTAGGTCAGGTTGTGCCCCACGAAGTGGTTGGCATGGCTAATTACAATAAAAATATTTTTGTTGGGACCGGAGGTATAGAAGGTATTAATAAAAGTCATTTTGTAGGCGCTGTATATGGCATGGAACGTATGATGGGCAGGTCGGATACGCCTGTACGTAAAATTTTCAATTATGCTTCTGAGCATTTTGCATCGCATTTGCCCATAGTTTATGTTTTGACGGTAGTGGGGGTAAATAAGGAGGGCGAGCAGCAAACTTACGGACTTTTCGTTGGCGACGATTTGTCGGTCTTCGATTTGGCTGCACGGCTTTCACTGGAAGTGAATTTCGAGATGGTCGAGCAGCCGTTGAAGAAAGTCATCGTTTGGCTCGATCCAACCGAATTCAAGAGTACCTGGCTTGGGAACAAATCCGTTTATCGCACGCGCATGGCTATCGCCGATGAAGGCGAGCTCATCGTGATTGCTCCGGCGCTCAAAGAGTTTGGTGAAGACAAAGAAATCGACCGACTAATTCGCAAATACGGATATCACGGCACCGAACATACATTGAAAGCAGTCAACGAAAATGAAGAGCTTCGCAATAATTTGAGCGCTGCTGCGCATCTTATACACGGATCATCCGAAGGTCGATTCACGATTACCTATTGTCCCGGAAAATCACCCGATAATCTGACGAAAGATGAAATAGAAAGTGTTGGTTTTCGATGGGATGATATCGATCGGGTAATCGAAACATATCGGGTTGAAACACTCAAAAATGGGGTTAATATTTTACCTGATGGAGAAGAAGTGTTCTTTATTTCAAATCCTGCTCTGGGTTTGTGGGCTCATCGAGATCGTTTTGGAGAATAATCGTATTGTTAAAATTCGATGAACGTGCAAAGAATTAACTAATTTTATTTGCACGTTTTTTTTGTTACATATATTTTTGTGTACGTACACATAATTGGTAGATATCATGACGTTTTATTTAGGTGAATTCGCCGGAAATTTTAAAACACAAGCCATAAAAAAACGGAATCAAATTTTCCTTGATTAAAACGGCAGACGACAAGGCTAAAGTTCTTTATTTGTTTACCGTTATTTGAAATAATGAAATCAAATTTTTATAACTTGATAAATATATATTTATGAGTCAAAATATTTTTGATATAGCAGGAAAAATTGCTGTCATAACAGGAGCGAGTGGAGTATTGGGCGGTAGTATTGCCGAAAGTTTTGTGAAATCGGGGGTAAAAGTTGTGGTTTTGGGACGAACCAAAAGCCATGTCGATAAAAGAGTTGAAGAACTCAAACAGTTAAGTAACGATGTGCTGGGCATAACAGCCAATGTTCTTGATATTCATGAACTTGAAAATGCAAATCAACTTATTTTATCCAAATGGGGGAGAATAGACATTCTTGTCAATTGTGCAGGAGGAAATATCGCAGGGGCTACGTTACAACCTGATCAATCGGTATTCGATATGGATCTCGAGCTATGGAACGAGGTAGTGAATCTAAATTTGAACGGCGCCGTTTATCCTTCACTCATCTTTGGAAAATCGATGGCACAGCAAGGAAGCGGAAATATTGTCAATGTTTCGTCGATGGCTGCATTGTCAGCGATGACACGTGTGCCCGGATATTCGGCAGCCAAAGCCGCAGTTACAAATTTCACGCAGTGGCTGGCCATGGAAATGGCTATGAAATATGGAGATAATATTCGGGTAAATGCCATTGCTCCCGGTTTTTTTATTGGAAATCAGAATCGTGCCGTCTTGATTAATCCCGATGGATCGCTTACCGAAAGAAGTCGAAAGATTCTGGACAAAACTCCCATGAAACGTTTTGGCGACATTTCGGAACTGAATGGTGCCGTGCAATTTCTATGTTCCGACGCTGCTCGATTCATTACGGGCGCTATTCTTCCCGTGGATGGAGGGTTTAGCATGTTTAGTGGCGTGTGATCTGCTGAAAAAATTGAGCTATGAAAAAGATATTGTTTTCTTTTTTATTTATTTTCCCATGTGTTTTGTTTTCACAACAACAATGGCGCTTTTCGGTACGTGTTGACAAGAGCAGTTTGAATCAGCCTTTATCGATACCCCTTGATAATATTTTGCGCGATAGCATTTCCGATCAACTTAGATTGTTTGAGATTGTCAAGGGAAAAGAAAATGAGATTGCTTGTCAGATTGAAGCGGGGTATTCGCCAAAATTGTGGTTTATCCTGCAAGGCTTGACTTCAACCGGATCGGAACGCAAATTTGTGCTTAAGACAGTAGAGAAAAATCAGGCAGCACGTCATCAATCTTTCATAACATTGACAAAAAACAACGATGAATTGATAATGCAATACGCGAATAAACCCATCCTTTCTTATCGTTTCAGTGTGATTAATCCTCCTGATGGAGTCTCTCCTTTGTTCAAGAAATCGGGATTTATTCATCCTCTCTGTTCACCCGAAGGTGAAATATTGACACGTATTCAAGCTCCCGATCATTATCATCATTGTGGTATATGGGGGCCATGGACATTAACAAAAATCAATAATCGAAAAGTTGACTTTTGGAATATAGGGGATGGACTTGGAACGGTTAGGTTTTCCGATTTATTGTCGCAAGTATCGGGAGACGTTTTCACAGAATTCGAAGTTGCGCAACATCATATTGACTTTGGCAATAAGGGCGAAGATCAAGTTGCATTGAATGAAAAGTTAAATGTGCGAGCATGGAATTTGTCCGACAAGGTTTGGGTTATCGATTATACTACTACCATTAACACGCCACTTGATAGTGGTATATTGTTCGAAGCTTATCGTTATGGCGGTGGCATTGGATTTCGTGCAACCGAAAAATGGACAAAAGATAATTCGTCCTTACTTACTTCGGAAGGAAAAACTCGAATTGATGCTGATGGTTCGATGGCTCGTTGGTGCATTGTTGAAGGTCAATCCGAAACAAAATCGGGTCGGTCGGGAATTTTGTTTTTGAGCCATCCTTCCAATCGGATGCATCCAGAACCGATGCGTGTATGGCCGAACGATGCCAATGGAGGTAGAGGAGACGTGTTTTTTGAGTTCACTCCCATTCGTTATCAGGATTGGAAAATAGAGCCATATCAAAATTACACGTTACGTTATCGAATGATCGTTTATGATGGGAAAATGGACAAAGAAACCGCCGAATTGTATTGGAATTCGTTTGGGAATACAGCAAGCATTCAATTTAGTTTATAAATTTGGGTGATTAGCGAGTAAAACAAGTAAAATAGGTTTCGTGCAATAGTTTATTTAAATTGTGAGATGATGCAAATATTATCCCTCAAATTCGTAAAACTTCAATGGTAAAATACTTTAATTGCTACGACAAAGAATCTATTTTATTTATCTTTACACATCCCGAAAACGAATAAATTATTTCACAAAATACCATATATTTTTTATGACTACTCGAAGAGATTTTATCAAAAATGCGGCTCTTGCTTCGGCAGGATTGGCATTGAGTGGAGTTACCACCAAAATGAATGCAGCAAGCTACAGCCGAATCGTTGGAGCTAACAAAAAAGTGAATTTGGCGCATATAGGAATTGGAAATCGTGGTTGGGAAATCATCAATGATTTCGATAAAACGGGTTTGGCCAATGTAGTAGCTTTGTGCGATGTGGATTTGGGTGCTGAACATACTAAAAATGCTCTGGCTAAATTTCCCAACGCGAAACGGTTTAAGGATTTCAGGGAAATGTTCGACAAAATGGGGAACGAGATCGAGGCGGTTGCGATAGCGACTCCCGACTTTTCGCACTTCCCCATTTGCATGCTGGCTCTTTCTCTTGGCAAACATGTGTACGTCGAAAAACCGCTTACACGCACTTTTCATGAATCGGAGCTCTTGATCGAAATGGCAAAAAAGCATCCTAATTTGGTTACCCAAATGGGAAATCAGGGCCATTCCGATGCCAACTATTTTCAGTTTAAAGCTTGGAAAGAAGCTGGAATCATCAAAGATGTAACGGCCATTACTGCACACATGAACAATTCGCGTCGTTGGCACGGCTGGGATCCGAACATCTATAAATATCCGGCGGCTGAACCTATTCCCGAAACGCTGGATTGGAATACATGGCTTTCGGCACAGTTCTATCATGACTACAATAAGGACTATCATTATGGTCAATGGCGTTGTTGGTACGATTTTGGAATGGGCGCGCTGGGTGATTGGGGCGCTCACATCCTCGATACCGCTCACGAATTTCTCGATTTAGGCCTACCGGAAGAGGTTAATCCTATAAAACTCGAAGGACACAACGATTATTTTTTCCCCATGGCAACCACGCTCGAATTTAAATTTCCTGCTCGTGAAAAGATGCCACCCGTTACGATTACTTGGTACGACGGAATCAACAATATTCCACCCGTTCCCGAAGGATATGGTGTGTCGGAACTCGATCCGAATATTCCTTCGGTGGGAGGAGGAAAAATTCAACCTGCAAAACTAAATCCGGGGAAGGAGATTTACAGTAAAGAGCTGATTTTCAAGGGAGGTTCTCACGGAAGTACACTTTCGATCATTCCCGAGGAAAAAGCGAAAGAAATGGAAAAAAAATTGCCCGAAGTCCCGCCAAGTCCATCCAACCATTTTGCCAATTTCCTTTTGGCTTGTCAGGGAAAAGAAAAAACGCGTTCGCCATTCCAAATCTCGGGACCTTTGAGTCAGGTATTCACTCTGGGAGTGATGGCTCAGCGACTCAATCGCAAAATAATTTTCGATCGCAAAACCAAACATATTACCAACGATGCCTTTGCCGATGCATTCCTCACCGGAATACCGCCTCGCAAAGGATGGGAAGAATTCTACAAATTGTAAATATAAAATATCTGTATTAAACTATTAAACAATGAAGAAAAGCATTTTATTCGTATTGGCTATCACAGCCGTATTTTCGCTATCGGCACAGGACTCCAAATGGCAGGATCTGTTCAATGGGAAAAATCTGAAGGGCTGGACAAAGCTTAATGGCACGGCAGAATATCAGGTTAAAGACAAAACCATTATCGGCATTTCTAAACCGGGTACTCCGAATACTTTTTTGGCTACTAACAAAATGTACGACAACTTCATCCTCGAATTCGATTTCAAAGTGGATGACGGACTCAATTCGGGTGTACAGTTTCGCAGCAACAGTCTTAAAGAATACAACAATGGTCGAGTTCATGGCTATCAGTTCGAAATCGATCCTTCGACACGTGCCTGGACAGGAGGCATTTACGACGAAGCTCGTCGTGGATGGCTCTATCCACTCACTTACAATCCCGATGCGAAAAAAGCATTTAAAAGCAATGAATGGAATTCGGCACGCATCGAAGCCATCGGAAATTCGATCCGCACATGGGTTAACGGCATACCATGTGCCGATTTGCTGGATGATATGACAAAATCGGGATTCATTGCACTGCAGGTTCATAGCATTGGCGATAATCAATCGTTGGCAGGTAAAACCGTTTCGTGGCGAAATATTCGTATCATGACCGAAAATCTCGATCAGTTCAAAACTCCCGAGAACAATAGCATTCAGCAAATCAATCGAATAGCTAACACTATTTCCGAGAGAGAAAAACAAGAAGGATGGCGTTTGCTTTGGGATGGAAAGACTACCGAAGGATGGCGTGGAGCCAAATTAGATGCTTTTCCTGAAAAAGGTTGGGTTATCGAAGATGGCATCTTAAAGGTTTTGAAAGGAAATGGTGGCGAATCGGCTAACGGAGGGGATATTATTACAACAAGACTTTATAAGGACTTCATCCTGAAAGTCGATTTCAAGATAACCGAAGGCGCCAACAGTGGTATCAAATACTTTGTTGATCCTACGTTGAACAAGGGTGCCGGATCGGCTATCGGGTGTGAATATCAAATCCTCGACGATTTGCGCCATCCCGATGCTAAATTGGGTGTGAAGGGTAATCGTACCTTGGGCTCGCTATACGATTTGATCCCTGCCCCGAAGGATAAACCATTTCTGCCCGGTTTTTTCAATACTGCTATGATTGTGGTGAAGGGTAATCATGTGGAACACTGGCTTAATGGCGTGAAAATCATCGAATACGAACGAAACAATCAGATGTGGGATGCTTTGGTTGCCTACAGCAAATACACAGATTGGCCTAATTTTGGGAACTATGAACAGGGATATATTTTGCTCCAGGATCATGGCGACGAAGTTTGGTTTCAGAATATCAAAATCAAAGAGTTGTAAATTATAATCCCAATATTACATAAGTAAATGGAAGGACCGTGTCGTGTGCTGCGAGCGGTTCTTTATCTTTTTTCGATGAATACGGACTACTCGCACTATTACGATGCTTCCTCACTTTTTCATGGTTCGTTGCTCAATATTATGGGCACGCGTTTGGATGCTGTTTTCATCGAAACGGACAGAGCGTTATGCGAATCGGTTTGGCAAAAAACAGTTGCCGAATTATTGCGACTGGATAAAATGTTCAATCGGTTTGATATCGAAAGTGAAATTTATTCCGTAAATTTACGAGCGCCAACCGAAAGGGTTGTAGCAAGCGACGAATTGATGTCTGTTTTGATCAGTTGCAAGCGTTACCATCTTCTTTCACGGGGTTTATTTGATGTCACTTTATCCGATTTCGATGCTGTCGATCTTGATACGGAACATCAAACTATTTCGTTTTCAGAAAAAAATGTTTCGATTGATTTCGGGGCTTGTGCCAAAGGATATGCTCTCGATAAAGTGAAACAAGTGTTAGTTGAAGCGGATATCAAAGATGCCTTGATCGATTTTGGTAACAGTTCGGTGTTGGCATTGGGTCATCACCCCTTTGGCGATTGCTGGAAAATCAGTGTCGAAAATCCTTTTCGCACGGGAGAAATTGTTGACGAAATCGAATTGCGCGACGTGGCACTTTCCATATCGGGCAACATGCCGACTCATCTCAAGCATATCGTCAATCCCCGAACGCATCAATTTATCGAAGACAAAAAAATAGTTAGCATCATAGCACAAAATTCTTTCGAGGCCGAAATATTGAGTACAGCTTTGATGATAGCCAATCATGAGGAACAGAAAAAAATCCTGTCGCATTTCGACCATGCGCTTTTCAAAGAATACATTCTATAAAAAATTATGAGTACCGATAAAAATACAAAACAAGTAGATCTCGAACTTCGACAGTTTATCAAAAACTTGGGATATATTGCCGGTGGCACGGCATTGCTGACCACTGTGCCTTGGCTGCAATCTTTTACGACCGACAAATTGTCGGAAATAAAAAACGAAAAAGCCCGTGTGGCTATTATAGGAACGGGTTCGCGCGGACAGTACCATATTCTAAACCTTTTACGGATACCTCATGCCGAAATTGTCGCGTTGTGCGACAACTATCCTCCTAATCTGAAAACTGCATCTGATTTGTGTCCCAAAGCCAAAACCTATAACGATTATCGGAAGATGCTCGAATCGAAAGATATCGATGGCGTAATTATATGTACGCCTCTCAATTGGCATGCACAGATGGTTCTCGATTCTTTGGCTGCCGGAAAGCATACTTTCTGCGAAAAATCGATGGCGCTAACGATGGATGAGTGCAAGGCCATTTATGAGGCTTATCTTCGTACGGATCGAGTGTTGTATTTCGGAATGCAGCGTCTGTTCGACGAAAAATATATAAAAGGATTGAGCATGATTCATTCAGGGCTGATAGGCGATATCGTAGGCATTCGTTGTCACTGGTTTCGCAACAATGACTGGCGGAGGCCTGTTCCGTCTCCCGAATTGGAACGAAAAATCAATTGGCGTCTTTATTGGGAATCTTCGGGCGGATTGACAACCGAGTTGGCGACGCACCAGTTGGAAGTCTCTAATTGGGCGATGAAGCGTATTCCCGAATCGGTAGTAGGGATGGGTGATATTGTTTTTTGGAAAGATGGTCGTGAGGTTTACGACAGCATCAGTCTGACCTATCATTATCGAAACGGAGTGAAAACGACATACGAATCGCTCATCTCGAATAAATTTAACGGATTAGGTGAACAGATATTGGGGCACAAAGGCACAATGGAACTCGAAAAAGGTCAATATTTTTTCGAAGATGTAGCTCCGGCGCCGGGTATTCTTCAACTCATCAACAATGTCGAAAAGCGTGTGTTCAGTACTGTGCCGATAGCCGGACCGAGTTGGGTACCCGAAACAGCATCGAAGCAAAAACCACATTATGTAATTGAGGGAATGGTTCATACTACGAGCGGTGGTTCGATGGTGGGCGCTGAAAACGATGGCTCTGATAATTTGATTTCGGCTTTTTGCCAATCGGTGATTACGGGCGAAAAGGCTAAAGATATTGTCGAAGAGTGCTACAGCTCTACGATGTTGTGTCTGTTGGGTAATCAGGCGATGAAAGAGCAACGAAAAGTCGATTTCCCCGACGAATACAAAATTCCCTATTTAAAATTCTGAGAAAATGAAAGATATCATCATACCGGCTCATCGCCAGAAAAAGGAATTGCGCATTTTAATCCTATGTTTTGTGTGTTCTTTTTTGCTTAACATTGCTGCGATTATAATCTATAAAACGTCTTGGGCTGAAGTAATAACCCAGATTGGATATGTCATTATTATTGCACTGGTGTTTTATGTATTGATTGCGATTATCCGATTGATCGTTTATCTGATTTCCACACTTTTCAAAAAACGAAAGTGATTGAGAGGTTTTTCATCTTGCATCTCAAGAATTTTTAAATAAAAGGCTTATGAAAAACGAAAAGGTTTTATCGAGAAGAAATTTTCTGGGGACTTCGGCGCTACTCACTGCCGGTTCCTTACTGTCTGTTCATCCGTCATTATTTGCCGGAAATAACAATGTTTCGGCTATTACAAAAGCGAATCCGTCTGTTTTACCGAACTCCAAATTTGCCGGTGTGCAGATTGGCGCTATCACCTACAGTTTCAGAGATTTGGCGGGTGGGCTTGAAGCAACGCTCAAAGAGCCTGTATCGATGCCGGATTAAGTTCGATAGAGCTGATGGGAACGGGTGTGGAAGAATATTTGGGAGCACCGAAAAATCCGCTTCAAAGGCGCCCAGGTCCTCAAAATCCACTCACTGATGACGAAAAGAAGGCCATATCAGCCTACGAAAACGAATTGAAACAATGGCGAAAAACTCAGGGAACGATCGCCAAGTACGAGCAGTTGCGCAAAAAGTTTAACGATGCCGGCGTACAAATTCACATCTACAAATGGACAGCCGGAAAATCGGAAGAAGATCTCGATTATTCCTTCAAGGTGGCAAAAGCGCTTGGAGCAATCGGCATCAGTGATGAATTGAATGATGAAAATGCCCGATTGATGGGACCCGTTGCTGCCAACAATGGAATGTACGCCATTCTGCACAATCATTTTCAATATGCACAGCCCGGTTTCGATGTGGATAAATATCTTTCTTATTCACCTGCCAACATGCTGAATTTCGATGTCGGACATTATTTCGGTTCTACAGGGTTGAATCCAGTCGA
>JARKPE010000108.1 GCA_029975415.1 Dysgonamonadaceae bacterium
TTGTTATCTACAGGCTACTACGAAATAAAGGAGGATATGTCGGTAGTAAAATATGGAAATCCCAAACGCTGACAAGCCAGAACCAAAAAAGTAAAAATGGAAAGTTGAAAAAAAATTTCCTTTCTGTGATTCCGAATGGAAAGGTTTACATAAGACATCAAATAAACATTATGCCGAAAAATAGATCAATTTGAAAGGTAAGATACCATAAGAAACGCGATTATTACAAAATAACTACATTGGTCGGTGAAAGTAAAATAAACTACGCCAACAAAATAATCGAGATAGACAAAGAATCGTCGGTATTCACAAATCCACAAATTTCATATCGATGGGAACACACTCCATCTATTAAAAACGGTTTTTATTGTATTTTCAATCAGAAATTTTTTCATGCCTATATAGGCTTTAGCCGATATGAAGTATTTTAAACCGGCGGAATCCAAGTATTTGAATTATCAGACCAACAACTATCTTACGCATATAGTTTATACCTTCGGATGATCGATGAAATTGACTCGGACTATAAGCACAAATACGATTCAATCAGACTTTTAGTACTCGAATTAATGCACTTCGGGATGAAACTCCGGCCCAATGAACGTATTGTCAATCAACACCGATGCTCATCCGATCGTATTGCTTCGCTTTTCATAGAACTTCTTGAGCGCCAATTTCCCATCGATGAGATGCATCCAAAAATAAATCTTCGCTCACTCTATGATTTTTGCACTTCATCTTTCAGTGCATGTCAATCATTTGAATAGAGCTGTGAAAGAGAATACCGGAAAGACAACGACGGAAATGATTCTCGAAAGAATTTTACAGGAAGCTAAACTGCTATTGAAACAAGGCGAATGGAACGTATCTGAAATCACCTACGGACTTGGTTTTTACGAAACAGCCCATTCCTTCAATTTCTTTAAGAGCCATGTCAGTTTAAATCCATTGCAATTCAGAAAATTGGATCGACAAATTTAATGCTATATGAATCATCATTTTTGAGATACAAAACAACATTTCAAACGAACAAGTAAATTTTTGATTCATTGCCAATTCTAAATAATTATAGAATATAAGTTTGGGTGTTTTTCTGGCTAAAAAAATTACAAAGTGTAATTTATTCACTATAAAAATTGAAAAATATTTTGCGGTTTCGATTTTTTACTTTTTCTTTGTAAGCAAAATTTAGGTTAGGCACTTAAAAACATTTATGACCAACAACAGTATTCATATTCTAGTCATTTCCCTAATTCTACTGGACAATTCCGGGAGGTGAGACAGGCATATCGAATACGTAATCATATAAGAATAATCAATGATAACCTTTCTCACCACGTGAGAAAGGTTTTTTAATATAAAAACAAAGTAACCGTAAAGTATAAAAATGGAACGAATATATGTATTCGACACGACGCTTCGCGACGGTGAACAAGTACCGGGTTGTCAGCTTAACACTATTGAAAAAATTCAGGTAGCAAAAGCGCTGGAATTGTTAGGCGTTGATATAATCGAAGCAGGATTTCCCATATCGAGTCCGGGCGATTTTAATTCGGTTGTTGAAATTTCCAAAGCCGTTACATGGCCGGTTATTTGCGCTCTAACCCGCGCTGTGGAAAAAGACATCGATGTTGCAGCCGAAGCGCTCAAATATGCCAAACGAAAACGCATCCATACAGGTATTGGGACATCGGACTCTCACATCAAATATAAATTCAATTCGAATCGGGAAGAGATTATCGAACGCGCGGTAAAAGCGGTGAAACATGCACGCAAATACGTGGATGATGTGGAATTTTACGCCGAAGACGCCGGACGAACCGAAAACGAATATCTGGCACGAGTAGTGCAGGCCGTCGTTGATGCCGGTGCAACAGTCGTTAATATTCCCGACACTACAGGCTATTGCTTTCCCGACGAATATGGAGCAAAAATCAAATATCTGATCGATAATGTGGATTTGAAGAATGCGATTCTTGCCACCCACTGTCACCAAGATTTGGGAATGGCTACCGCAAATACTATTTCGGGAATTATAAACGGAGCACGACAAGTAGAAGTTACCGTTAACGGCATTGGAGAACGTGCCGGCAACACTTCGCTCGAAGAGGTGGTTATGGCTTTGAAAAGTCATAAAGACCGTGGATTCGATACAAACATCAATACCAAGGAGATTTATCCAACAAGCAGATTGGTGTCAAGCTTGATGAATATGCCCGTTCAACCGAATAAGGCCATCGTGGGACGAAATGCATTTGCACACTCTTCGGGAATTCATCAGGACGGCGTACTCAAAAATGTTGAAACGTACGAAATAATTAATCCACAGGATGTGGGCATTGACGACAATTCAATCGTGCTTACGGCACGAAGTGGGCGAGCTGCTCTAAAAAATCGGTTAAATTTGCTCGGCGTAAAACTTGGAATGGAAGAGCTGGACTCCGTTTATCAAAAATTCCTGGAATTAGCCGACAAGAAAAAAAGTGTGAATGACGATGACATACTGATGCTTGTGGGAAAAGAATCGCGGCTGCATCGCATAAAAATCGATTATCTGCAAGTACTTTGCGGTATCGGCGTTCGCGATGTTGCCAGTATCGGACTGGATATTTCAGGAGAACATTTCGAAGCATCGGCTACAGGAAATGGGCCTGTTGATGCCGCCATTCGCGCAGTTAAAAACATCATCCGCAGAAAGATGACGATCAAGGAATTTCTGATTCAGGCCATTGATCGAGGAAGCGATGACGTCGGGAAAGTGCACATGCAAGTCGAACATAAAGGTTCGGTTTACTACGGATTCTCGGCAAACACCGATATTGTGGCAGCCTCGGTTGAAGCATTTATTGATGCAGTAAACAAATTTACAGATAATTGATAAAATTAGTTTTTTCAGCCTCCGAAATTCATTTTTCATTCGTCAATTTACACATAAGATATTAACTCATTAAAATACAGTAAACAGCAAAGAGTTAAACGACTCGAGCAACAAAAACAATTATGAAGACTCTTTTCGATAAAATTTGGGACGCTCATGTAGTAACAGAAGTAAAAGACGGCCCAACACAATTGTACATAGACAGACATCTGGTGCATGAAGTTACAAGTCCACAGGCATTTGCAGGATTGCGTGCTCGTGGATTGAAAGTGTTTCGCCCCGAGCAAACCACCCTTACTGCCGATCACAATATTCCGACAATGCATCAAGATCAGCCGATTAGAGACGAGGTTTCGCGTTTTCAAGTGGACACACTTGCCAAAAATGCACAAGACTTCGGTCTAACCTACTATGGATTGAATAATCCCAAAAATGGGATCGTTCACGTGATTGGACCTGAAAATGGATATTCACAACCCGGCATGACGATAGTTTGCGGCGACAGCCACACTTCAACTCATGGTGCTTTCGGAGCTATTGCTTTCGGCATTGGTACAAGTGAAGTGGAAATGGTACTTGCTTCGCAGTGCATATTGCAAACGCGACCGAAAACCATGCGGATAAATTTCGAGGGGAAATTGGCTGACGGTGTCGGGGCTAAAGACATGGCTCTATATATGATTTCGCAACTTACGACCGGTGGTGCAACGGGCTATTTCGTCGAATATTCGGGCGAAGCTGTTCGCAACCTTTCGATGGAAGGTCGAATGACCTTGTGCAACCTCAGTATCGAAATGGGCGCACGTGGTGGTTTGGTTGCTCCCGACGAAACCACATTTGCATATCTGAAAGGACGTGAATATGCACCAAAAGGCGATAGATGGGAACAAGCCATTGCTTATTGGAAAACATTGAAAACCGACGAAGGTGCCAAATTCGACAAGGAAGTAACCATCGATGCAACCAAAATCAAACCGATGATCACCTACGGCACCAACCCCGGCATGGGTATGCCGATTGACGGATCGATTCCCGAACTCGAAAGTGTGGACACAGCCGGCAAAATAACATTCGAAAAAGCGTTGAATTATATGGGATTCAAACCCGGAGAAAAATTATTGGGAAAACCAATCGATTATGTTTTCCTCGGAAGTTGCACAAACGGACGTATCGAAGATTTTCGGGTTTTTGCAAATTATGTCAGGGGGAAAAAGAAAGCTGACAACGTAACCGCATGGTTAGTGCCCGGAAGCTGGCAAGTTCGAAAACAAATCGAAGCCGAAGGCCTCGACAAAATACTCGAAGAAGCAGGTTTCGAATTGCGTCAACCCGGATGTTCGGCATGTCTGGCTATGAATGATGACAAAATTCCGGCCGGAAAATATGCCGTTTCCACTTCGAACCGTAATTTCGAAGGGCGCCAAGGACCGGGTTCTCGAACCATTTTGGCCGGTCCGCTTGTTGCCGCAGCTGCAGCTGTCAACGGAAAAATAAGTTTACCATAATTTCATTATATCTGTCGCTATATACAGACGAATATTCAAACAATTTTATTCAATTAATAAACCGATAGCAATATTGATAAATCCTTAAAAGGTAGCTAATCGGCCAATAATAAAAACTATGCAAAAGTTTCAGACCATCACATCTACATACGTCCCACTTCCCATCGAAAATGTGGACACAGATCAGATTATCCCCGCACGTTTTCTCAAAGCGACTACCCGCGAGGGATTTGGCAACAATTTGTTTGCCGACTGGCGTTACGACAAGGAAGGAAATCCCAAACCGGATTTTGTTCTGAATAATCCCACCTATAGTGGAGAAATACTGGTTGCGGGAAAAAATTTTGGAAGCGGTAGCAGTCGCGAACACGCAGCCTGGGCTATTGCCGGCTATGGATTCAAAGTTGTTGTGTCGAGTTTTTTTGCCGACATTTTTCGCAATAATGCGCTCAACAACGGTGTCCTTCCGGTAGTCGTGAGCAGCAATTTTCTGAACAGTCTTTTCGATTCGGTTCAAAAAAATCCGAAAGCAACCGTCACGGTTGATCTCGAAGCACAAACCATTCGCAACAACGAAACCGGAGAACAGGAATCTTTCGAAATAAATGCATACAAAAAAGAATGCCTGCTGAAAGGACTCGACGATATCGACTTCCTACTCTCGAACAAAGATAAGATAGAAGCTTACGAAAAAAAACGCCCTTTCGTATATTGAAAGCCATACAATTTATAGCAAACTGATGGAAAAAAGAAACATCGAAATAATGGACACGACGCTTCGCGATGGAGAACAAACATCGGGCGTATCGTTTGCAGCAGAAGAAAAGGTAAGTATTGTCCGTTTGCTCATCGAAGAACTCAATGTCGATCGCGTAGAAATTGCTTCGGCAAGAGTTTCGGAAGGAGAATTCAAATCTGTTCAAAAAATAGCGCAATGGGCCAAATCTCACGGCTATCTCGACAGAATCGAGATTTTGGGATTTATCGACAGAGCGGCATCGCTTGATTGGATTACCAAGGCCGGCTGTAAAGTGGTAAATTTACTATGCAAGGGGTCTGAAAAACATTGCACGTTTCAATTAAGAAAAACGGTTCAACAACACGTTGCCGACATAAAAAAAGTGATTGCCGATGCGAAAAATCGGGGAATGAACGTAAACATTTATCTGGAAGACTGGTCGAACGGTATGCGCGACTCGCAGCATTATGTTTTGGCCATGATGGACGAGTTACAATACGAGCCGATTGACAGATTCATGTTGCCCGATACTTTAGGTATATTAAATCCGGATGAAGCGCGAATCTTTTGTCAAACCATGATCGAGCGCTATCCTGATTTACACTTCGATTTTCATGCCCACAACGATTACGATTTGGCCGTTGCCAATGTGTTCGAAGCAGTGAAAGCAGGAGTTAACGGTGTTCATGTAACGGTAAACGGTCTGGGCGAAAGAGCAGGAAATGCTCCGATAACCAGTGTTGTAGCGGTAATACACGATCAATTAAAGCTCAAAACCAATATAGCCGAAGACAAGCTCTATCACGTCAGTAAAATTGTGGAAAGTTATTCCGGCATTCGCATTCCGAACAATAAACCCATCATCGGCGACAATGTTTTCACACAAGTTGCCGGTGTACATGCCGATGGCGACAAAAAGAAAAATCTCTATTTCAATGATTTGATACCCGAACGTTTTGGCCGTTCACGCGAATACGCATTGGGCAAAAATTCAGGTAAAGCCAACATCGTCAAAAATCTCGAAGCCTTGGGTATCGAAGTGGACGATGAATCTGTCAGAAATATCACGGAAAGGATTATCGAACTGGGAGACAAAAAAGAGCTTGTAAGCCCCGATGAATTACCCTACATCGTATCGGACGTGTTGAAAAACGGCACCGACAATCAGGATATTCAGATGCTCAACTATTCGCTTACGCTCACCGACGGAATGCGCCCCACAGCCACAGTCAAAGTATCGATCAAGGGCGAGATATATCAGCAAACGGCTGCCGGTGAAGGACAATATCATGCTTTCTCGAAAGCGATGTTCAAAATATACAGAGATCTCAACAAGCCCACTCCCGAATTGCTCGACTATGTCGTTGTAATTCCTCCCGGAGGACAAACGAACGCTTATGTACAAACAATTATCACTTGGAAATTCGACGGCAAAATCTTCAAAACACGAGGTTTGGATGCCGACCAAACAGCCGCAGCCATCAAGGCAACAATGAAAATGCTGAACATGATCGAAAGCGGAAATATTCCAACCATCAATTACATGCAGTTGCCCTGATTCTTTTTCAGAAATATACTTAGATAAGCAATTCAACTTAACAATATACCCATAAGAATGTCAGATAATAATTCACAACAAGATTTCAACAAAACATCGCAAAATACTCCATTGCCGTTACATATAGCTGTCCTGCCGGGCGACGGAATCGGGCCGGAGATTATGAAACAGGCCTTAGACGTAACAAAAGCGATATGCGAAAAATTCGGTCATCAATTGGAATATGAAGAAGCCCTTGTTGGAGCTTGTGCCATAGATGCCGTTGGCGACCCCTATCCTGCCGAAACGCATGAACTTTGCATGCAATCGGATGCGGTACTTTTTGGTGCCATTGGCGCCCCCAAATACGACAACGATCCCAACGCAAAAGTTCGCCCTGAGCAAGGGTTACTCCGCATGCGCAAACAGTTGGGCCTGTACGGTAATATTCGTCCCGTAGTCACTTTTCCCTCGCTCATCCACAAATCGCCACTTCGTGCCGAATTGGTTGATGGAGCCGATTTTATTTGCATTAGAGAATTGACAGGCGGAATGTATTTTGGCCGTCCCCAAGGTCGCAGTGAAGATGGAAACACAGCCTTCGATACGTGCATCTACACTCGCGAGGAGATAGAACGCATTCTGCATCTGGCTTATAAATTTGCGGGTCAGCGTCGCAAAAAACTTACGGTTGTGGACAAGGCAAACGTAATTGCCACCTCTCGTTTGTGGCGTCAGATTGCACAAGAAATTGCCCCGCAATATCCCGACATCGAAACCGATTTTCTTTTTGTGGATAACGCTGCGATGCGCATCATTCAATGGCCAAAAAGTTTTGACGTACTTGTAACCGAAAATCTCTTCGGAGATATTCTCACCGACGAAGCATCGGTCATTACCGGATCTCTCGGGCTTTTACCCTCAGCTTCCATAGGACTGCACACATCACTTTTCGAACCCATACACGGATCGTATCCGCAAGCCGCCGGAAAAAACATAGCCAATCCCATCGCTATGATACTTTCGGCCGCATTGATGTTCGAACTCGGCTTTAACCTCATGCGCGAGGGGGCACTCATTCGCGAAGCGGTGAATGCGAGTATGGAAGCCGGTATCGTGACCGAAGATATCGCCGAAGGTGGCAAGGCTTACAAAACAAGTGAAGTGGGAAAATGGATTGTGGATTATATTAGGAAATAAGACGAAACACTCAAGAGTCGAGATCCGAAAATCAAGAGTTCGCTATGGGATTAGAAAATTGAAATGTAGGGGTGCATACTTAAGCTGAAGTTGAAAAAAATTCGAGATGTAGGAAGGAAATAATTGAGATAAAAAGTCCGAAGATATTTTTAAAACAGATGAAATATGAATGATCAATCGAATAAACATACAAACCATAACAGTGGCGAAAACAGGCTGAAAAGCCATACCTCCACGTCAGGTCGTTTGATGGCAGGAGCTCGTGCTCTTTGGCAAGCAGCCGGTATGAAGCGAGAACAAATGGGCAAGCCTATTATTGCAGTGGTCAATTCATTTACTCAATTCGTCCCAGGGCACACGCATCTGCACGAAGTGGGGCAAATGGTGAAAGCCGAAATAGAAAAGTTAGGCTGTTTTGCTGCCGAATTTAATACGATAGCCATCGACGACGGGATAGCTATGGGGCACGACGGAATGCTCTATTCGCTTCCTTCACGAGATCTGATTGCCGATTCGGTAGAATATATGATCAATGCACATAAGGCTGACGCGATGGTCTGCATTAGCAATTGCGACAAAATAACGCCGGGAATGCTAATGGCTGCCATGCGATTGAATATTCCGACGGTTTTCGTATCGGGAGGGCCGATGGAAGCCGGCAAAATAGGAAACGAACAAGTGGATTTGATCGATGCGATGATTGAGTCGGCCGACGACTCCGTGTCCGACGAACGCATTGCCCAACTCGAAAATCTGGCTTGTCCCACCTGTGGATCGTGTTCGGGAATGTTCACCGCCAATTCCATGAACTGCCTTGCGGAAGCAATCGGTTTGGCACTGCCGGGAAATGGAACGATTGTGGCTACGCACGTCAATCGCAAAGAATTGTTTGTAAAGGCTGCCAAACAAATCGTAGAAAACGCCAATCGTTATTATTTCGACGGCGACGAAAGCGTCCTTCCCAGAAATATCGCTACTCGAAAGGCTTTTCTCAATGCCATGACCATCGATATTGCAATGGGCGGATCTACAAATACTATTCTACACTTACTTGCCATAGCTCACGAAGCTGAAGTATCGTTCACACTCGACGATATTGATGTCTTGTCGCGAAAAGTTCCCTGTATTTGCAAAGTAGCCCCCAACACGAAAAAATATCACATTCAGGACGTCAACCGAGCCGGTGGAATTTTGGGAATTATGAAAGAACTGGCAATGGCAGGGCTAGTCGATTCGTCGGTTCATCGTGTTGACGGGATGACGTTATCAGAAGCAATCGAACAATATGACATTACGAAAGCAAATCCATCGGAAGAAGCTAAGAACATCTATTCTTCGGCACCGGGAAATCGTTTTAATCTGGTGATGGGTTCTCAAAACGCACGATTTAAAGATTTTGACACAGATCGCGAAAATGGCTGCATCCGCAACGTAGCTCATGCCTACACAAAAGACGGTGGATTGGCAATTCTGAAAGGAAACATCGCCCAAGACGGCTGTGTGGTAAAAACGGCAGGCGTGGACGAAAGCATCTGGAAATTTGCCGGAACGGCAAAAGTTTTTCAATCACAGGAAGACGCTTGTCGTGGAATCCTTGACGGAACGGTCCAATCCGGCGATGTGGTAGTTATCATTTACGAAGGGCCAAAAGGAGGTCCGGGAATGCAGGAAATGCTCTATCCCACTTCCTACATCAAATCGCGACATCTGGGGAAAGA
>JARKPE010000049.1 GCA_029975415.1 Dysgonamonadaceae bacterium
AACGTCAGCTTTGCTGATGGCTTCTTTCAGATTTGCGGTCGCCCGCAACACCCTTGCCATTCGCTAATGTTTCCTATCAACTTGGCACATACAGGAACTCGCATCCTGCAAGCTTAATACCATGCCCGACATACAAAAAAAGAGCCATAGCCCCTTGGGGGATATGGCCTTCGATGAGATTTCTTTCGATTACTTAATAACGGTTTCTGTCTCTATTGTCGCGATTTCCGTATCCACCGCCACGATTGTTTCCACCTCTGTGAAAACCGCCGCCTCTTCTGTCATCGTTTTCAGTACGAGGACGAGCAACAGATACTGATAAAGTACGACCGTCGTATTCGGCGCCGTTCAATTCATCAATGGCATTTTGACCGCTTTCATCAGCCATTTCCACAAAACCGTATCCTTTTGAACGGCGAGTCTCTCTGTCAGTAATGATTTTTGCCGAGGAAACGTCTCCGTATTCCTCAAAAAGTTCCTTTAAATCGGCATCGCTAATTTGATAGCTTAAGCCAGCAACAAAAATGTTCATGTAAAAAAATTAAAAAAATAAATAAGTAAAAAAACTGTTTGCAGAAGTATGTATAAGAGAGGTTAACAATTACGTACTTTTGAAAGAGTAGAAACCAGATAACGATCTGCTATAAAAAACTTTTGCGCTACAAAGGTAAAAAGAAATTTGAAACAAAAATGCAAAAAACGAATTTTTTTTCGAATATTTTTCTCGATTATCTTTATTGCAAGGTTGCAAAGGAGTGGTAAAAGGCAATATATATCATTCGGAAGAAAGTAAATATCTTTTTTGAAATATTTTTGGGAGAAATGATTTGAATAAAGGATGAAAAAAATTCAATTTATATCGTTTTTGAGTTATAAAACTTGAAATGGAAGCCGAAGAAACAAAAAATTGTTTACGACTGCCAACTATGTAGTAAAAAGTATTGTTTACAAAAAGACAACTGATTATTAACCAATTCAGAAATTATGAAAAAGTTTTATTACTTATTCGTTTTGGCACTTGTTGCTATATTTACACTATCGTCGTGTTCCGAAGAAGAAGTGGAAGGCAATATCACAAAAGCCACCATGATCGTGAAAAATTGGAAATACTCTTCCATTCAAGGGCACGAGTTGCCTGATTGCTTGAAAGACGATGTTTACAATTTCAAATCTGACGGTACATTTTCCATTAATGTAGGCACTTCTACTTGCTTCGGCGAAACAAATCAGGAAGGAAACTGGCAATTATCGACCGATGGCAAACAACTGTCGTTGAAAGTAGGCGCCGTGACCACTAACTACGAAGTAGTGGACATTACCCTCGACAAACTCGTTTTGAAAATGACAATTGGAAGTATGGGTTTAGTCGAAGTTACTTTCAAGTAACCGAAATTGCGACATTTCTCAAAAAAATGCAATATCGAGCACTCGATATTGCATTTTTTATTCTACCTTGCAGAATAAATGCCGGAGGGAAAAACATTCTTTTCCCTGACTGCGTTTAAAACACAGACAAACATTTAAATTGATTTGAATATGAACAACACGGACACTAAGCCACTGCCAAAAGCGAAGGGAAGCAAATCAAAAACCGCATCCGGACATCAGAAAAAAAATTTCATCCTCGACACCAATGTCATTCTCCACGACTACAAATGCCTGGACAATTTCGAAGAAAACGATATTTACATTCCTTTTGTAGTTCTCGAAGAATTGGATAAGTTTAAAAAAGGAAGCGACCAAATCAATTATAATGCCCGCGCTTTCATTCGCGAACTGGACGAAATTACTGATGATACCCTTTTTACCGATGGTGCTGATTTGGGCATCGGTAGAGGCAAACTTTATATCGTAAGCAGTCCCACCAACATACGCATTGCGGAAGCCTTTCCCGAATACTCTTCAGACAACCGCATTCTTTCGACCGTAGTAGATATCTCGGAAAAATATCCGAAGATGAAAACCATTCTGGTATCGAAAGACATCAATCTTCGAATGAAAGCCCGTTCGCTGGGACTGCTGGCCGAAGATTACATCAACGACAAGGTAGTGAACGTCGATATCTTTTATAAAGGCGAAGAAACCTTCGAAGGAATTAATCCCGACTTGATCGACAAAATTTATGCTCAACCGGCCGGTGTAGATTTCGATGAATTCAATTTCGAATTACCTATCGAGCCCAATCAATGCTTTATTCTGAAAAGCGATCGCAATAGTGTGCTGGCTCGCTACAATCCGTTTACGAAAAAAATCAAAAAGGTTGACAAGGACAACAATTTCGGTATCCTGCCCCGTAATGCCGAACAGGCTTTCGCCTTCGAAGTGCTCAACGATCCCGATATCAAACTGGTGGGTCTCACGGGAAAAGCAGGAACGGGAAAAACACTTCTTGCGCTTGCTTCGGCTCTCAAACAACACAAAATTTACAGACAAATTCTGCTGGCACGTCCCATCGTATCTCTTTCGAATAAGGATTTGGGTTTTTTGCCGGGAGACGAAAAACAAAAAATCGCCCCATACATGCAGCCGCTTTTTGACAACCTGAACGTTATAAAAGCCCAACTCGGTATCAACAGCGCCGAATTGCGGGTGATTGAAGAACTTCAGAAATCGGGACAGCTCGAAATTGAAGCACTGGCATACATTCGTGGTCGCAGCCTTTCGGAAACGTACTGCATCATCGACGAAGCTCAAAACCTTACGCCTCACGAAGTGAAAACCATTATCACCCGTGCCGGAGAAGGAACAAAAATGGTTTTCACTGGCGATTTGCAACAAATCGATCAGCCCTATCTGGATGCTCAATCCAACGGCCTGGCTTACATGATTGACAAAATGCGAGGGCAGGCGATTTTTGCACACGTCAATTTGGTGAAAGGAGAAAGAAGTGAACTGTCGGAGCTTGCGAGCAATTTGCTTTAGTGTTTTTCATGCTATAATTTTTTTAGGCGCTTTCTGAAAGACTTTTTCGGGGAGCGCTTTTTCTTATCGAACTTTGCCTCGACAGTTGCGTACGTCGCAAAACGAAAAGAAGATATGATCGAAATTGTTTATCTTTGCATTGCAAAAAAATAGAGAAAAATGCAGAAACCATCTATTCCGAAAGGAACACGCGACTTTTCGCCCGAAGAAGTGGCAAAACGCAATTATATTTTCGATACTATCAAAGAAGTATATCGCCTTCACGGCTTCCGACCGATTGAAACGCCGGCCATGGAAAATCTGTCGACGTTGCTGGGAAAATATGGTGAAGAAGGCGATAAACTGCTCTTCAGAATATTGAATTCGGGGAACTTCCTCGCCGACATCGATGCCGCCGACCTGACAGAAGGGAATGCGGCCAAGACTGCCGCCAAAATCTCTGAAAAAGGACTTCGATATGATCTTACCGTACCATTTGCAAGATATGTGGTGATGCATCGCAACGAAATCACCTTTCCTTTCAAGCGTTATCAGATTCAACCCGTTTGGCGTGCCGATCGTCCACAAAAGGGACGTTATCGCGAGTTTTTCCAGTGTGATGCCGACATTGTGGGCTCCGACTCGCTGTTGAACGAAGTGGAACTGGTGCAAATCATCGATGAAGTTTTCACACGTTTCGGCATCAGGGTCTGCATAAAACTCAATAATCGGAAAATTCTTTCGGGCATTGCCGAAATCATCGGCGAAGCCGACAAAATAACCGACATTACCGTTGCAATCGATAAACTCGACAAAATCGGTCTGGACAATGTGAATGCCGAATTGCGCTCCAAAGATATTTCGCAGAAAGCCATCGACAAGTTGCAACCGATTATTCTGTTGCAAGGTAATAATCGCGAAAAAATAGCCACGCTGAGAAACGTGCTCTCCGACTCAGAAACCGGAATGAGAGGAGTGGCCGAAATCGAATATATTCTCGACAAAGTAGATGCAATGGCTACGGGAAGCGAATTGCAACTGGATCTGACATTGGCTCGTGGGCTCAATTATTATACGGGAGCCATTATCGAAGTGAAAGCTCTTGATGCGCAAATGGGCAGCATCACCGGAGGAGGACGATATGACAATCTGACCGGTATTTTCGGGCTTCCGGGCGTTTCGGGTGTGGGCATTTCTTTTGGTGCCGATCGCATTTACGATGTATTGGCACAGCTCAACCTTTTCCCCGAAAAATCGATGCATGGCACCGACATCCTCTTCGTGAACTTTGGCGAGAGAGAAGAAACATACATTCTTTCCTTGCTTCCACAGTTGCGTAACGCGGGCATTTCGGTCGAACTGTATCCGGAACCTGCAAAAATGAAGAAACAGCTATCGTATGCCGACAGCAATCAAATTCCGTTCGTGGCATTGGTAGGAGAAACCGAAATGAGTAACGGCACTATTTCGCTCAAAGATATGAAAACAGGTGAGCAAGAATCTCTTACACTCTTTCAACTCATCAACAAGATAACCCCATGAAAAACATTTTAATTTTATACTATCTGTTCTCAAAAAGCGTTTATTAAAACATGAAACATATTTTCATCGTTTTATCGTCGCTGTCCATCATCTCTATGAACTGTTTTGCACAACAGCGCAAACTGCAAAACATGCCTTATGCCGATCAACAAATATTCCACTTTGGTTTCACGATCGGACTAAACACGCAAAATCTTATTCTGACCCAATCGGGCTATATTAACGATAACGAAGAAGTCTGGTTTTCCGAAATTCCACACTATTCTCCCGGGTTCACCGTTGGACTGATTGCCGACCGTTATCTGAATCAATATATGAACCTGCGCCTAATTCCCACCCTGCATATCGGGAGCAAAGACTTTGTTTTCAAGGAGCAAACTTCCGGAGAAGAGTTCGCAACATCGATACGAAACAACTATTTAACAATTCCGTTGCAAGTGAAAATGGCCGCTGGAAGAATTAACAATTATCGACCCTATCTGTTATTAGGTGGCTACGGCAGCATAGAATTAAATCGCAAGAAAGAGCAAGCAGTGCTGCTCAAACCTTTCGACTACGGGATAGAATTAGGCTTTGGATGCGATTTCTATATGCCGATGTTTAAGCTGTCACCGGAGCTCAAATTTTGTTTTGGGTTAGCCGATATTCTCGAAACAGATCGTTCGGATTTAAAGGACGAAGCTTTGCAAAAATACGCAAAATCCCTTTCAAAAGCAATGCAACATATGATTGTGCTCTCGTTTAATTTCGAATAATCGCACAAACTTTTCCGGAAAAACGTTTCGAACAACAGGCCTATTAGATTTCCTCAAATTCCGATTTTTTGGCTCCACAAATAGGACATTCCCAATCGTCAGGCAAATCGACAAATGGAATTTTCTCATCGGCTTCGTTATATACATAACCGCAAGCCTTACATTCGTATTTTTTTAATCCAATCATCTGATCGGACTCCGTTTTTTCACCAAAAAGAGAACGATCGACATAAGTAGGTGCATTTTTGGGTGCAACTCCTTTTTTCACCTTACGGTAGTAATCGTAAGTTAACGGCTCACTCTCCGCATCTAAAACGTCACCGTTGAGCAACTCTCCAATAAATATCAGGTGAGTGCCCACATCAAACGCATCGATAAGAGCGCATTCGAAGTATGCCAAGCTTTCATTTTTCAAAATCGGAACCTCGGTTTCTCCATACATCACTTCCAAACCCGAAAATTTATCGATGTCCCTACCCGATTTATATCCGAATCGATTGATAAGATCGGACGAAACATCACGCGAAAGAACCGAAACCGAAAAAGCCTTATACTGTTTGATAAAATCGGATGTATAGTTGTCTTTATTGCAACAAACAGCAAACCGAGGCGGTTTGGATGTGACTTGAAAAACGGTGTTTGCAACAAATCCGTTGCCTTGGAACCTATTGCCCGAACAGACAACATAAAGCCCATACGAAATTTTTGAAAATAAATCGGGATTAATCATATAAAAAGATATTTTTCAACGATTTGTCATTATTATGCCATATGCAAATATAAATCTTTTTTCAAAAAACGGGTAAAAAATATGCGTAGTGTGTAAAAAAGCAAAAAAGCATTTCGTAATTTTCTGACCTATTTATGATTTCGATCGAAAATCGATTGATACGTTTTTTTGCCTTTCAGATAATAGTTGTAGAGAATACTACCATCAAATTGCTGCTTGATGCAGGGAACAATGGTCTTTTCGATGTTTTGTGCTCGTGACAGACGAAATAACGATTTCATTTGCATAAAATCGGATTCGGCTTTCATCACGGCACGAGCATTTTCAAATTTTCCACTTATCAATAAATGCAGAAACGCTGCAAAATCGAGGATGAAACGTGCACAAAGCACCCTTAACAACATTCTGTCCGATACATTTTTGTATATCATCAGCAAATTATTGCGAAAATTTAGATAAGTCTTCTGCGGATTCTCTTTGTTGAGAGATGCTCCACCTACATGATATACAACAGAAGTCGGAACACACTCGATAACATATCCTCGGGCATTGAGTCTCCAACAAAGATCAATTTCCTCCATGTGAGCGAAAAAGCGTGCATCCAGTCCTCCTACTTCCAAATATTTTTGACGTCGAATACATAAACAGGCGCCGGTTGCCCAAAAAATGGGAATGGCGGTGTCGTATTGGCCATAGTCTTTTTCCACGTTTTGGAGTATGCGTCCACGACAAAACGGGTAAGCATACCGATCGATAAAACCACCGGCAGCTCCGGCATATTCAAACTGATCACGATTATGAAACGAATGAATTTTTGGCTGCACTGCAACCGTATCAGGATGAGTATCAAGATATGAGACAAGTATCGATAGCCAATTGCCGGTTACTTCAACATCCGAATTCAGCAAAACTACATATTCGGACTCTACCTCGCGGATGGCTTTATTATATCCTTCGGCAAAACCATAATTTTTATCGAAAGCCAAAAGTCGAACATCGGGAAACTGTTTCTCAAGCAAAGACACCGAATCGTCTGAAGACCCATTGTCGGCAACGACGACCTCGGTATCGTTTGATTTCGAAAATTTCAATACTCCGGGCAAAAACTGTTCGAGCAAACCTCGCCCGTTCCAATTCAAAATAATGACCGATGTTTTATTCATATTTTTTCAACCGTTTCGCGCTTAAATTTCCATCGCTTATGCGACCAAAGCCAATAGGCAGGATCGCGCAGGATAGTTTTTTCGAGATGTCGCATATATTGTTCGGTGACGGCAAATTTTTCTTCTTTGGAGGCATCAGTGGTAATTATAGAAAATCGACCGACATAATGCCCTCTTTTTTCACGACGCAAATCGAGATAAACAACAGAGAACCCAAATTTTCGCGCGATGCGCTCCATACCGGTAAGCACAGGAGTGTCCTGATTGAGAAATCGAGTCCAATGCTGGCCGGCGTTACGGCGAGGTCGTTGATCGTTGATAAAACCAATAACCATCGCCTTTCCTTGCTGACGATTGTGAACGATCGTTCGCATTGCATCACTCATTTCTATGCTCTGAGGAGTAAAACGAGATCGTATTTTCAAAAAAAAATGATCGAATGCTTCATCACGCAATTTGTGGTAAATTTGACCCTGAAACAATTCGGGAGATAGATAAAATCCAATAGACGAAACATATTCCCAATTGCCGTAGTGCCCCAAACTGAGCAGACAAGAATTTCCGTCTCTCGTAAGCTCATTGAGCAATTCCATATTTTCAAATTTCATTCTACGCTTAACATCTTCATCGCTAATGTGCAGCAATTTAATAGTTTCGATATAATAATCGCACAGAAAACGATAAAATCGACGCTCAATTTTCTCTATTTCAATCACCGATTTTTCGGGAAACGCATTTTGAAGATTAACACGAACTATCTTACGCCTATATCTTACAAGTCGGTAAAAAACGATAAAAAGCGCATCGGAAAGAAAATATAACAAACTCCATGGGAGCAGGGCATGGAGGTAAGAAATACCATACAGTAAATAATACTTGATATTGTTGACTTTCTTCATGAAATATCTCTTATACAATAATTGCTTTCATCGCCGCTCTATCTTCGTCCAACTCTCCAATTTGCACTTTTGTGACCTTATTCACAAGAGAAGGATTATAATCGGCAACCGTCTTGATATAATTCTCTGTAAAACCGTACATTTTTGAACCATATCGAGTATGTTCGAAAATCACTTTTTTTGAAGCACCTTTTTGGGAAAGATAAAATTCGTGCAATTTTCGATCCGAAATATCCAGCAAAGCCTTACTGCGAGCATGTTTCTCTTTCGGATCAACACTGTGAGGTATTTTGAGTGCCTGAGTTCCTGCTCTTTCGGAATATGTAAACACGTGTAATTGCGAAATAGGGAGTGATTCGATAAATTTTCGGCTTTCTTCGAAATAAGAATCGATCTCGCCCCGCACTCCCACAATAACATCTACCCCGATAAATGCATCCGGCATTGTTTGTTTTATTTTTTCCACTTTGTGACGAAACAAAGCCGTATCGTAGCGACGTTTCATCAACAGTAGAACATCGTCGCTGCCGGCCTGCAGAGGCAAATGAAAATGAGGTGCGAAGCGCTTGGATTTAGCAACGAAATCGATAATCTCGTCGGTAAGCAAGTTTGGTTCGATTGACGAAATACGGAAACGCTCTATACCCTGTATGTCATCGAGTGCAAGCAGCAAATCATAAAAACGCTCACCTGTTGTATGCCCAAAATCTCCAATGTTGACGCCTGTCAACACAATTTCTTTCCCCCCTTCAGCCACAACCGATTGAGCTTGTGCCACCAGATCGGCAATAGAACCATTACGACTCCTACCTCGTGCGTGGGGAATGGTGCAAAACGAACAAAAATAATCACATCCGTCCTGTACTTTCAAAAAATATCTTGTTCGATCGTCTGCCGATAAAGAAGGCACAAATGTCTTTATCCGATTGGTTTTAGACGTTATCACCGCACCCTTGTCTTTCTTAGTCAAGTTGTCGAGATATTGAAAAATATCGAGTTTTTGTTCAGCGCCCAATACCAAATCCACGCCTTCGATGGAGGCAATATCATCAGGTTTGAGCTGGGCATAGCATCCTGTTACCACAACAAAGGCATCGGGATGTTGCTGAATCATCTTGCGAATGGCCTGTCTGCCTTTCTTGTCGGCCAATTCGGTAACCGTACATGTGTTTATCACGCATATATCGGCTTTTTGTCCTTTTCTTGCTTTCGTTATCCCCGCCTGAGATAATTGTCGTCCTATGGCAGATGTTTCTGCAAAATTCAATTTACATCCAAGTGTATAGTATGCAGCTGTCTTATTTTCGAATATGGATCTATCAATCATATTTTTATTGTAGAAAGGAGGTACATCTCTTTATCGGAAAATGTTTCGGATTGATTTTTTTTTTGAAACTTAAAAGTTTGGCTGTACAAAAATACAACAAAATCATTTTATTTAATGAGGTTTTTCTTTTGCAATTTAAAAAGAACGACTTATTTTTGCACAAAAAAGATAAAAATGTGCATCAATGATTGAACAAAACTTCATCCAACTATACGAAAATAGTTTCAAAAAATATTGGGAACTAAATGCCCTTAGCGATTACCACGGCGATAATCTTTTTACTTATGGCGATTTAGCCCGTTCCATTGCACGCACACATCTTTTGTTCGAGAAAATGTCCATTGGCAAAGGAGATAAAATAGCACTCGTTGGAAAAAATCACACTTCATGGGCAACCGTTTTTCTATCCACAATTACTTATGGAGCAGTTATTGTACCGATTCTGGCAGATTTTCATCCCGAAAGCATTGAGCATATCATCAATCATTCCGAAGCCAAACTTGTATTTATCAATAAACAAATTTGGGAAAACATAGATTCGCAAAAAATCAATGTCCCCGTATTCGCGATTCCATCTTTTGAACTGATAAAAGGAGAAAACATGGATTCGGAAGAAATACGCAGACAAGTAGATGACTCATTTAATATAAAATATCCGGAAGGATTTCGCAAGTCTGATATTCAGTACCCAACTATAGGAAACGAAGAAGTAATTTGTTTGAACTACACGTCCGGGACAACCGGATTTAGCAAAGGTGTAATGCTTACGGCCAACAATTTTGCAGGCAATATTACTTACTAAAGTTTCGCACTTCGTTTTAATGATTTGAAAGACAGACAATAAAGAAGTGCGATTTAGTTATTCTCTGCCTGATTATCAATATATTAATAATTCCATTTTCGTCAAACTGCTTCCCGGAGCGGAGGAGCAAGCATTT
>JARKPE010000110.1 GCA_029975415.1 Dysgonamonadaceae bacterium
TCAGATGTTGCGAAATTGTAGCTTTAGCATTTGGAAAAACTTCATGAATATCGCCAAAGTAACACGATTCTTGAGCCAACAAAAATTCCATGATGGCCACACGTGTAGGATGCCCTAATGCCTTGGCAAAGAGTGCCAGCTGCTTTTGTCGTTCGATGGTTTTCGTCGTTTCTTTGATCATACTGAAATTATTGTTCGCAAAATTACGAACAATAATTTACTCAAACAAATTTTTTGGCTTTTTATTCGGACAGCACTCATTTAAGCATGCAATACCTTTTTTGTATCACTTGATGTCTTTGTGACAGTAGGATAAAATTCAAGAAAAGTTTTCAACACCTATTATAAAAAATTGTGGATAACAAAATTCGTGGAAATTCTTTTCTCTCGAAATATCGAATTACCTTTACAATCTTTTTAGCGAAAAACAATTTGATATGGAAAAACAAAAACGTCAACCCAAGGTAAAAGTAGTGGAAAAAACGGTACTTGTTCCGGACATCGGAAAGTTGCCCCCTCAGGCGAAAGAACTCGAGGAAGCCGTGTTGGGTGGATTGATGCTCGAAAAAGATGCTTATTCCATTGTAAGTGATATTTTGACTCCGGAAAGTTTTTACGACCCCGTTCACCAGATGATCTACG
Source organism: Dysgonamonadaceae bacterium (assembly GCA_029975415.1). GTDB lineage: Bacteria > Bacteroidota > Bacteroidia > Bacteroidales > Dysgonomonadaceae > Seramator. The sequence continues at coordinate 643 of JARKPE010000110.1, forward strand.
CCGCCATTCAGGGGCTGGCGCTTCAACAAAAGCCCGTAGATGTATTGACTGTTGTGGAAGAACTCAAACGACGAGGTGAATTGGAGTCAGCCGGAGGAGCCGTTTTTATTGCCGAACTGACCGAGAAGGTAGCTTCGGCTGCTCACATCGAATATCATGCCCGCATTATTGCTCAAAAATATCTTGCTCGACAGCTCATATCTTTTTCGTCGGAAGTTGTTCAACAGGCATTCGACGAAACGGTGGACGTAGACGATTTGATGCAGGAGACCGAAGGTCGCTTGTTTGAAATTTCGCAACGTAACGTAAAAAAGGATGTTATTCAAATAAATCCGATCATCAAAGAGGCCATGAACAACATAGAGGCTGCCGCCAATCGAAAAGATGGGATGAGCGGATTGCCGAGTGGTTTCAAAGAGTTGGACAAAATTACTTCGGGTTGGCAAAACTCGGATCTGGTAATTATTGCAGCACGTCCGGCAATGGGCAAAACGGCATTTGTGTTGTCGATGGCTAAAAACATGGCTCTGAATTACCACACGCCGGTAGCCATTTTTTCGCTTGAGATGTCGAATGTTCAATTGGTAAATCGTCTGATCGTAAATGTGTGTCAAATCAGAGGAGAGAGTGTCAAGAGTGGTCGATTATCGGACGATGAATGGGAGCGCTTGGATAAAAATATAAAAGATTTGTATGACGCACCGATTTTTATTGACGATACTCCCAGTCTTTCGGTTTTTGAACTTCGGACAAAGGCGCGCCGTTTGGTTCGCGAGCATGGAGTAAAAGTGCTCATCATCGATTATTTGCAATTAATGAACGCAAGCGGAATGTCTTTTGGTAGTCGCGAACAGGAAGTAAGCACTATTTCGCGTTCGCTCAAAGGATTGGCAAAAGAGCTAAACATCCCGATTATAGCTCTATCGCAGTTGAATCGTGGTGTGGAGAATCGACAAGGAACCGAAGGAAAACGGCCTCAACTGGCTGACCTTCGCGAATCGGGAGCAATCGAACAGGATGCCGATATTGTTTGTTTCATTCACAGGCCCGAATATTACAAGATTACCGAGGACGAATATGGAAATCCTACCAACGGTATTGCAGAAATCATTGTAGCAAAACATCGTAACGGACCTACCGACTTGGTGCGGATGAAGTTTGACAACGAATATGCCAAGTTTATGAATATCGATGATAATGTAGTTACTTCGTCCTCCGGAAAAGGATATGTTGAATTTTCATCTAAGATTAACAAAAAGAATCATATAGCTGTTCCGTCAAATGGTTCTTCCGATTTACTGACAAATGACAAAGAACCATTGCCTTTTTGATTCAGAAAGTCAATTATAATACATGTGTCTATGAAATTCGTTTATAATTTTTATGCTTTGCTTTCGATAATACTCCTTTCTATTTTTTTGGTCTCGTGCAATTCGATGGACAGCGATGCGAAAAAAGCCGCGCAACTCACGAATCAATCTATCGAAGAAATGACCACTCTTAAGCTTGACGAAGCACAAATTTCATACAAAAAAGCACAGGATATTATACGAAAATACGAGGAAAAAGGAAAAGCGGATGAGTTCATGCCCTTATATCGTATGTATAGAGACGAAGGCAAGTACATTCGTCCCTAAACACCCTTTTGGCGACGCTCGTCCAACAGCACAAAACAAAATAAACAACGTATAATCTTGTCGGACGAAGACGCGTATTTGATTTTTTCGTAATTTTGCCTCATACAAACTATTAAACACCAAAACGATTCATGCGTCATTCTCTCTTCATGTGCAAGTTAACGGCATTGATTCTGTTTCTATCGGTTTCGTCGCTTCGGGCATCGAGCCAGGAGTCGTCCTATGCCAAAATATATATCGAAGGCAAACCCTATTATGTTTATACTGTGAGGGCAGGAGAGGGGTTGTACTCCATTGCTCGAACTTTCTCGGTTTCAGTTGACGAACTCATTAAATCGAATCCCGGATGTGAAAGCGGTCTAAAAGTAGGGCAAACGCTAAACGTACCTGCAAAAAGTCAACCCGATATTTCGGCAGTGGCATCTTTCGAAAATACCAAAATTTCTTCTGAGCCACAACCTGTTGCCAATAATAATCAAAAAACATTTTTCCAACATATAGTTGCTCGAGGTGAAACTGTTTATTCGATTGCAAATACGTACAATACTACGGTAGAAGAAATCTATCGACTCAATGTCTCTGCACGTGATGGAATATATGTGGGAGATATGCTTACGATCCCCCAAAGTCAAACACAGCGTGAAAACGATCGGGAAAATTTTCGATTTCATACGATTCTTCCCAAAGAAACACTTTATTCTGTATCAAGATATTACAATATACGTCCCGAAGAAGTCATGGCCGTGAATCCCGGCTTGTCGGCCGACACTTTTCAGGCGGGAAAAACGATTCGTATTCCGACCGCTTTGTCAACGGCTTCAAGATCGACAACGAGTAGTGAGGCGGTGAAAAATATCGTTCACAGGGTTGAAAAAGGAGAAACCCTTTACAGCATAGCTCGAAAATACAATGTATCGCAGGATGATATATACAGAGCCAATCCCGGTCTTTCTACAAATTTGAAAAGCAATCAGGAGATTAACATCCCCCTTCGCACAAATATGGCAGAGGCTCGAGCCAATCAACAGCTTTTGTCTAATAGACCTTCGGAGAAATTGCAGATTATACGTGTGGGTCTGTTACTCCCTTTTCTTGATAAGACCAATAACGGTCATTTGCGTTTGCAGGAATATTATGAAGGTTTTTTACTTGCGATACTCAAACTAAAAGATCAGGGAGCCAATATCGAACTTTATGCATTTGATATAGGCAGTGGGAGCGATACACGAAAACTAAATAGTTTGCTCGGAACAATGGAAATGCAGGCCCTCGATCTGATTGTTGGAGGCATTAGCGATGCACAGATCAAAACCATTTCGAGTTTTGCATCCAAAAACAACATAAAATATGTTGTTCCTTTTTCTCAGAGCAATCGCGAAGTATGGAACAATCCTCTAATTTTTCAGGTAAATCCACCATTATCGAATACATATTCGCATGCATCGGGAGTATTTGTTGATATGTTTCGGGATCAAAATATTATCTTGGTAAACATACCTTCAAAATCGGACAAAACCGATTTCGTAAACACACTTCAAAATGATCTGAAGAAAGCAAAAGTTTCTTTCCGCACAATTACATTGGATGCGTCGTTCGAAGATAATTTGCCGAATGTATTGGTTCAAACCAAAGAAAATATTATTGTGCCCACTTCCGGAGACATGGCATCGCTACGGATGTTGCTTGATATTATGAAAAAATTGCCACAAGAAAACGGCAAATATACTACTCGTTTATTCGGATATCCCGAATGGCAGACGTATGATTCGAAATTTAAAACAGATTTTCATCAATTAGGGACATATTTATTTACTCCTTTTTTCGTTGACGAAAACGATTTGGAAACGAATGAATTTTTGGCAAACTTCCGCAAATGGTATAAGCGCGATCCAATCAACCTTTATCCTCGTTATGGTTTATGGGGATATGATACGGGGCTGTTCTTCATCAGTGCGTTGCACCAGTACGGGAAAAATTTCGAGACCAATATCAATCGAGTCAGAGCAAGCACGATCCAATATGCATTTCAGTTCGAGCGTGTATCCGACCGTGGCGGATTTGTCAATAACAGTTTATTTTTTGTTTATTACGGGCCCGATCAGCGTGTAATAAAAATAAATAAGAGTAGATGAGACGAATATTTGTTTTTTTCACAATTTTCTTTATGGTTGTTCAGTGGGTGGATGCGCAGAAAACCACTTTCAAACCCGAATTGTATATTGGAGCGGGAGGCGGATATATGTTTACAAACATAGATTTTCAGCCAAAAGTGTCGCAAGTCATGAAAAACGGAGTTGTGGGCGGCATATCTGCTAAATATATATCGGAAAAGTATTTGGGATTACTCGTCGAAGCTAATTTTGCTCAGCGTGGATGGAAAGAAAGTTTCGAGACTAATACCGACTATGCTTATACGCGTACGCTTAATTATCTGGAGATTCCCTTCATGACGCATATTTATGCAGGCGACAAAGTGCGGTTTATTTTCAACATCGGTCCTCAAATCGGCATTTTGCTCGGGAGCAGCTCGGATATGAGTCAAGCTTTGAAGGAATATGTAGATGCACAAACTGCTTCAGCTGAAGAAGGAGAACCGATTGCCGAGCACAGATATGACGAAGCTAATAAAAAATTCGATTACGGAATTGTTGCCGGAACAGGACTACAATTTAAAACCGGTATTGGCGACTTTGATTTGGAAGGACGTTATTATTTCGGTTTGGGAGACGTTTTCAAGAACAGCGTAAGCGATTATTATTCTCGCTCTGCTCATCGTGTAATTGAAATCAAACTTACTTATTACATTAAAATATTTTAAAAACATTTTTTTTGATGCATCATCAAAAAAAATAGAGTAATTTTGAACAAAAATACATGAATACATGTTCATGTATTGATATTTATAAGAAATGCAACAGGAAGAGACACGACAACAATTCGAAGAAGCAGCTTATCTCTTGAAAGCGGTTGCCAACGGAACACGTTTAGGAATAATTATGCAGCTTTCGAAAAATGAAGAAAAATCGGTAACCGAATTGATGGAAGATATGCAGTGCGAACAGTCGCTGCTATCGCATCATCTTACCGACATGCGTGCAAAAGGAATTTTGAATTGCCGCAAAAGTGGCAAAAATTGTTTTTACTCCATTCGTAACAAACAAGTGTTGCAACTTCTTCATTGCCTGTTTCAACAAAATTAAAAAAACGAAAAATGACAATACTTAAAAAATATCGTTTGACCATTATCGGTTTTCTCGTAGGGGCTGTAGGCGGATATCTTTATTATTATTTTGTGGGATGTTCGACAGGTACATGTCCTATCACCTCCAACCCCTGGCGTATGACGCTTTACGGATCGTTGATGGGAATGTTGTTGTTCGATATGTTCCGAAAAGAACCTGAAAAATCGAAAAATGATATCGATTCGAATAAATAATTCACTAAAAAAATCTCATAAAAAATGAAAATCAATCTTCTTATTTTGACACTTTCGGCAGTTGTGTCGGTTACCGCATGCGGAAGCAACGATCAGAAGCAAAGCTCTCAACAAAAGACGGAGAATTTGGAAACTGAAAACAACATTCAAAAATCAGATAAAAAAATGGCTAAAACAATTCATTTAACGAAAGCAGAATTTTTACAAAAGGTGGCCAATTACGAGGCCAATCCCGACAAATGGGAATACCTTGGCGACAAACCCTGTATCATTGATTTTTATGCAGACTGGTGTGGCCCATGCAAAATGATAGCTCCGATTCTCGAAGAACTTGCACAGGAATACGACGGTCAGATCTACATTTATAAAGTAGATACAGAAGCAGAAATGGAACTTGCCTCCGATTTTGGAATTCGCAGTATCCCGACTCTTTTGTTTTGTCCGATGGGCGAGGCGCCTCAAATGGCTCAAGGTGCGCTTCCCAAAGAAGCATTCAAGCAAGCGATCGATCAGGTTTTACTCAAAAAATCATAGATAGTTATGAACGATTTCTTTTTCGAAAGTAAGAGTCGATTCGATTTCGAAGAAACAGTCTCGAAACTTTCCGAAATAATCGTTTCCGGTGGATGGAGAGTTATTTATACGCACGATCTGCAGGAAACTATGAGGAAAAACGGATTTGAAGTTTCACCTGTCAAAGTAGTCGAATTGTGCAAACCCGATTATGCTCATAGAATTCTTTCGGATGATGAGCAACGAATTTACTCAAACATGATGCCTTGTCGTATTTCGATTTATCAGAAAGCCGACGGATTTACGTATATTTCGAGACTGAATACGGCAATGCTTGCTTCGCAAATAGGTGGAGTTGTTGAAGAGGTGATGGCAAATTCCTTTGGCGAAGCCGAAACATTTGTAAAAGCAATCTCCGAGTAAGAATCGAATACTATTTTTTCATTACACAATTAAATGAAACGGTCAGATTCGTTATGAATCTGACCGTTTACCTGTTTTATGGAGATTGTGATAATGAGTTTTCCTTTTTATTTGAAAAGCGCATCTATGTCTGACACTTGTTTAATCGGAATCATTACGAAGCCGTAGTTGATATTGGTATTTTCGGGCACAATGCGATATTGTTCTTCAGGCCAAGCACCCCAACTGTTATTGCCACCTACGCCTTGCATGCGATAATCGATAAAAACATCTACTTTGTCCGATGCTTTGTAAGCATTCACGTGCTTTCTCTCGGGTGCTAATCCCACAGGAGCATCGTTGAGCAAATCATCCCCGTTGCTAAGGGTTTCGAGCAGATAGTTCGAAACATTAAATTCGAAAGTTTGGTCGGCAGCAAAAACGAAGCCTTTTCCCGATTTATTGGTTATTGCCAACCAATGAGCGTCGGTGTGATGAGCATTTTCTTGCGTGAGAACGTATTTATCCACCATATCTATTATCGGAGAGCGATATCGATCGACGAAGGATGCTGTTTTTCTGTCGCAATAGTTTCCGAGAGGTCCTCTCCCATAATATTCGGCATTTACGAAAGTGCCCGGCATCTGCATACGCATACCTACACGGAAAATCAGAGGCAGCGTATTGTTGCGGGTAGCATCGAAGTGGTTGTCTATTTTTACTTTTCCATCCTGAAATACGGTATATTTAACTTCCCATACAGCATTTGTTTCGGGATAGTTGTATTGACAGCTGATCACGGTTTGTTCTCCTTTTTCGATTTTCAGGTTTTCGGCTTTCAAGTCCTGATAGCTGCAATTTTCCCAAGCTTTCAGTTTTTGAGGCAAACGTGCTCCGTAATCGTTATCGATGGGAGCGCGCCAGAAGAAAGGCCTAAAACCGAATCCATCACTGATGTATTCCGTTCCGTCGAATTTGTAGGAAATCATGGTGCCTGAAGCTTTATCGAAAACTGTTTCGAACCGATTGCCGCTAACAATAATTTTATCATCGTCTTGCGTCAGTTTTGCAGGTTGGGTATTTTTCAGTTTCAGTGCAGGATAATCGTGAATGATGAATTGGTCGCGAGCTACAACCCAACCTGAAGGAATCAGCCGAGTGTCCGATTTTTGCTTTGCATAAAACTGAATTGTCGTCTGCATGCCGTCTTTTATGTATTTCGATATCCCCGGTATTGCCACCGTAACCTGTTGTTGAGGTTGGGCATTTACGGCCAATTTGCCCGAAGCGAGGACTTTTCCATTCGATTTCACCTCGTATTCGAAATTGTATTGACTGAGGTCGATAAAGAAATTTTCGTTGTAAATGTCGATCGTGCCTTTTTGAGCATCGAAATTTTTAAACCAGATATTCTGATAAACTTTTCTCATTTCTTCGGCATGAGCTTTGGGACTTCGGTCGGGCAATACAACTCCGTTGCAATTGAAATCGCCGGACGAGGGCGTTCCCTTCGGTCCATAATCACCACCAAATGCCCAATAATCATTGCCTTCGGCATCTTTTTCGGCCAATCCCTGATCAACCCAGTCCCAAATACATCCACCTTGAAGGATCGGATATTTTCGGATCAGATTCCAATATTCGATAAAGTTTCCCAGACTGTTGCCCATTGCATGCGCATATTCGCATTGAATGAGAGGTCTGTCCGAACGAGGATTGAGTGCATATTTTTCGATATCGGCCGGTGAAGCATACATGGGACAGAAAATATCGGTATTCCATTCCAGACCGGCACGTTCGTACTGTACGGGTCGTGAAGAGTCGTGAGCTTTGATCCAGCGATAAGTTTCGTAAAAATTGTATCCGTTTCCGGCTTCGTTGCCGAGCGACCAGGTGACGATACAGGCATGATTTTTGTCGCGTGCGACCATACTTTTTGTCCTGTAGAGATGGGCTTCGAGAAACAGTGGATTGTTGCCGAGCGTTCCTCCTTGACGAAGGTCGTAACCCATGCCGTGACTTTCGATATTGGCTTCGTCAATGACGTAAATTCCGTATTCGTCGGCCAAGCGATAGAATAATTCGGATTGTGGATAGTGAGAGGTGCGAACCGTATTCACATTGTATTTGCGGAAAAGCTCGAAATCTTTTCGCATCAATTCCTCTGTAACGTAGTGGCCGGTATGTTCGTTGTGTTCGTGTAAGTTTACACCTTTGACCAGAACGGGTTTTCCGTTGATGAGAAATTGTTTGTCTCTGATTTCGGCAGTGCGGAAGCCGACCTTTATGGCGGTAGCTTCGATCACATTGGAATTGTCGTCTTTCACTTCGATGCTGAGCGAATAGAGATTTGGTTCTTCGGCCGACCATTTCTTTACCTGAGGTATGGAAGCTGCAAATTGGGCCGAAGCTTTATTGTCAATTGCTATTTGTTTGTTTTCTGCACTTACTTTCTTCCCGTTATCATCTATAAGCGAATAAGAAACATTCAGATTCTCTTTTTCCGATCCCGAATTTTCGAGTTCGATCCGCAGAGAAAATTCGCCGTTGGTGTATGTCTCATCGAGCGTTGCAAGAGACGAAAAATCGGCGATATGAATTTTGGGGCGTGCATACACATACACATCACGCTCTATACCACTCAGACGCCAAAAATCCTGGCATTCCAAATAGTTGGCGTCGCTCCATCGATGAGTCTGGATGGCAAGTACGTTTTTGCCGATTTTGGCTTTATCGGAAATATCGAAACGAACGGGCAGCTTACTGTCCTTACTCATTCCCAGAAACTCGCCGTTAAGATAGAAGTAGGAAGCTCCTTTTATTCCGTCAAAGGAGAGGATGATATCTTTGCCTTGCCATTCTCGAGGAATTTCAAAAATTTTGCGATAGGTACCCGTCGGATTAAATTCGCGTGGAACAAGAGGGGGATTGGGTTTGTCCCAATAAGGAGGAAATCCGGGAGAGGTGAATTCGTAGCTGGTATTGACATAGATTGGGATTCCAAATCCCTGTACTTCCCAGTTGCCGGGAACAGCAATATTTTTCCAGCTCGAATCATCAAAATTCAGATCGTAAAAAGCCTCTTTGGGACGGTTATCAAAATCATCCGTGTAGTCGAATTTCCAAGTACCATTCAACAGAATATAATCACTTCCTTTGGAAGAGCTATTTGCATTGAGGGCGTCGTTAGCATTGGCGAATGAAAAGAAGCTGGCTCTCGCCTTTTCTTTGTTTATCTCCAACAGTTTGGGATTGGTGATTTCCTTGTAACGATTTTCTTGTTTTTGCGCGTGAGCGAATGTTGTTCCAAAACACGCGATTAACGTAAAGAGAAACATTTTTTTCATGTGCACTATTTTAATTTGGTTTTTGAAATATCACAAAGTTAAACGAAAAAACTTAAATGAGTGTAAAAAAGGAAATTATTTTCGGTATGAGTGATGAAAAGTAAAGTGCAATGGAAAATTATATTGTTTCCGTTGCTTTTCCAACAAAGAATTTTTCGTTTTAGAAGCATAAAGGGCTGTTTTCTATTTTCCGTTGATGTTATATATTTATCGAAATTCTCATCAAAAATTCGTACTTTTGCATTCCAAATCACAGTCGCAAAAAACATGCAATATTCTGTAAGCGATTTCGAAATCATGTCGCCCGTCGGTTCTTACGAATCATTGATGGCAGCCATTCAGGGAGGCGCCGATTCCATTTATTTCGGAATCGAAGGGCTGAACATGCGCGCCAAATCGTCCAACAACTTCACTATCGACGATTTGCATCAGATAGCCCAAATCTGTCGTGAACATCATATCAAAAGCTATCTCACCGTCAATACGATTATTTACAACAACGACATGCAGCTCATGCAGCGCATTATCGATGCGGCAAAGGAGGCTCGGCTCTCGGCCATTATTGCTGCCGACGTGGCTGCGTTGATGTATGCCCGAAGTATTGGTGTCGAAGTGCATCTATCTACACAACTGAATATTACGAACACCGAATCGCTGAAATTTTATGCCCAGTTTGCCGACGTTGTAGTGCTCGCTCGCGAACTTAACCTCGATCAGGTGGCTGCCATCCACCATGATATAGTGGAACAGCAAATCAAAGGCCCTTCGGGAGAACTTATCCGAATCGAAATGTTTGCCCATGGTGCTTTGTGTATGGCTGTTTCCGGAAAATGCTATCTTAGTTTGCACGAAAAAAACTTATCAGCCAATCGGGGCGCCTGCAACCAGATTTGCCGTCGAGGTTACACGGTGAAAGACCGCGACAGCGAAATTGAGTTGGATATTGACAATGAATATATCATGTCGCCCAAGGACTTGAAAACCATTCATTTCATGAATAAAATGATGGATGCCGGCGTGCGCGTTTTCAAGATCGAAGGTCGGGCACGAGGGCCGGAATATGTTCGCATTGTGACCGAATGTTACAAAGAAGCCGTCCAGGCTTATTGCGAAGGAAATTATACCGACGAGAAAATCGAAAATTGGAACGAACGGCTCGCTACCGTTTTCAATCGCGGATTTTGGGACGGATATTATTTGGGACAACGTCTGGGCGAGTGGACTCATCGTTATGGATCGGGAGCTACCAAACGTAAGGTGTATGTGGGAAAGGCAATCAAATATTTCGGAAATTTGGGCGTCGCCGAATTTTTAGTCGAAACACAATCGTTGAAACAAGGGGATGAATTGCTCATCACAGGCCCTACGACCGGTGCACTATTTTTGACAGCCGACGATATGCGCGTCGATTTGCAAACGGTTGAAACCGTTTCGAAAGGCGAACACTTTTCCATCAAGACACCCGAAAAAATTCGTCCTAACGATCAACTCTATAAAATGGTTTCTGCGGAGCGGCACGGCACTGCTCACGAACGATAGAAAATCAAGCTCTATTATCAAAAATTATTGCTTTTCGATTCTTTTATTGAATCTCGATCCTGGAATACTCGAAATTCAACTTGGACTTGGTATGGAGTTGATATGGACTTGGTGCGGATTTGGTTTAACTGTTTCAAACGCTCAATGTACACACTCAATTAGGTTCAAATTAACACTGCTAACTTGTCTTCATTTCTTCATCCGTTTCTCCAGAAAGTTTTTCTTCAAAGCGTTTTGATACAGCTTATCGAGCGATTTTTGCAGGTCTTTGCCTTGTTTGAAATCGGTGGAGAGTAACATGACTCCAATTGTTTCTTCATCTATTTCTCTAAATCTGAAGACGACCGTTTTATGTTCGACACTTTTCTGATCCGACATTTTAACATAATAGTCTTCGTTGGGCTGGATGTCAAATTCAATATCGTCGAATCCCATTTCGAAAATGCGAAATTTTTTCATTTTGGCGTTTGGCAGAAAAAGTAATCGTCCCTCGTTACGAGTAGTTGCGCTCAAGATAAGCTTTCCCGATTCAGAAAGCGATTCCACCAAAACACCGGATAGAGGATTGTTGTGATAATCTGTTACAGTGACGGAGATTGTATCTTTTCTCGATTGGGGAAGTCTTTCAACAATGGTTTTTTCGCCATTGTATTCGTCCGTATCGACGATGATATAATTGTTTATTTGTCGGTATGTTCCATTTCCTATCTGATTGGATAACCCTCCGACTTCTTCCATATCGAATAATAGCCGGTTGCCTTCGAACTGCAACAGATCGTTTCCATCACGATAAGCACCTTCCAGGTTTTGAGCGAAAATCGTGATCGAAGTTGAAAGTATTAAGCAGATCAGATATATCTTTTTCATCGATAGAGAATTATAGATTCGTACTTGTCATTTTCTACAAATGTAACATAAAATATTTTTTTTCGACGAACTTTTGTCTCAATTTAACCAATGGATACGGAGAATTTTTCGTCGGTTGATTTATGGTGCGATTAAAATAATGGGGCTGTCTCAAAAGTAGGGACAGCTTCATTTTTTATTTGGAAAATATCATAAAAACAGGGAAAAAACAGGATAAAAGATTTGTGTAATTGGATATTATTTAGTATCTTTATAGCTGTCAATCAATAACATGAATTATGTCGAGAGCAGTATTTAAATCGAACGAACAAGGACAAGTTGTTTTGTTTCCTGCCAGTTTGGAT
>JARKPE010000070.1 GCA_029975415.1 Dysgonamonadaceae bacterium
TATTTGAAAGGTCGTTTCAAAAGCATAACGGCTTACTTTTGCACGAAAAATTTGTCATGGATTTATCCGCTTTGCAACAAAAGATTGCCGGAAACTCTGCTATTTTGCTCTATTTCTTCAATGATCATTGTGCCCCCTGCCTCAGCCTGCGGCCAAAAGTTCAGGATTTGATCGAGAACGATTTTTCAAAAATAGACCTGCTTTTTGTTAATTCTGAAAAATACCCTGGCTTGACAGCACATTATAGCGTTTTTTCAAACCCCACTTTGATTATGTTTTTCGAAGGGAAGGAATTCCAACGTTGGAGCAAATTTGTTTCGGTTTCACAAATTGCATCGGCCATCGAAAAGCCTTATTCTCTGCTTTTTGACAACGAAAATCAGTAGTATCTGAAGAAAGCTGATTGCGTACTGATTGATTTTCAAGGTAGCTTGAATTCAAGCTTTTGCAGAAACTGTACGCTTTTTTCGATTTCGGGATACATCACTTTGTCGTGATCAACAAATACCACCTGTTTACGATATTGAGCCACCAATTCTTCGAGGAGTTCGCTTGATTTCAAGGGGCGACGAAAATCAAGGGCTTGTGCTGCGTTGAAAAGTTCTATGGCCAAAATGCGTTCCAAATTACACACGACACGCCAGGTGCGAGTTGCTGCATTGGCTCCCATGCTCACATGATCCTCCTGACCTTGCGATGACTCGATGGAGTCAACCGAAGCGGGTGTGCAAAGTTGTTTGTTTTGGCTCACGATGCCGGCAGCGGTGTATTGCGGAATCATGAATCCGGAATTGAGACCCGGCTCAGCCACAAGAAACGAAGGCAGGCCGCGTTTGCCATGCACAAGCTGATAGGTTCGCCTTTCGGAGATATTGCCCAATTCGGCACAAGCGATGGCCAAATGATCCAAAGCCAAAGCTAATGGCTGCCCGTGAAAATTACCAGCCGAAATAATCAGGTCTTCATCCGGAAAGATGGTTGGATTGTCGGTTACTGCATTTATTTCGTTGCTTAAAACATCGGACACATATTTCAGGGCATCTTTGGAAGCGCCATGTACCTGAGGCATACAACGGAAACTATAAGGATCCTGGACATGATTTTTCTTTCGGCCAATGAGCTCGCTGCCCTGAAGTAAAGCACGGATACGGCGGGCGGTTTCTATTTGCCCCTGATGGTGGCGCACTCTGTGTACAGATGGAAAGAAAGGCTCAATACGGCCATCAAAAGCATCGAGCGAAAGTGCTCCGATCACATCGGCAAGATCGGAAAGCCTTGTGGCCTTGAGCAGGCTGTATATTCCATAGGCACTCATAAACTGGGTTCCATTGAGCAGGGCTAAGCCTTCTTTCGACTGAAGCTCGACAGCTTGCCAGCCAAAATGCTGCAACACTTCGGCAGCCGGCCTCACTTTTCCCTCAAAAAACACTTCGCCTAAACCCAAGAGAGGAAGGCTCAGATGAGCCAATGGTGCGAGGTCGCCAGAGGCGCCCAAAGAACCCAACTCATAAACAACCGGCAATACATCATGGTTAAAAAAATCAATCAGCCGTTGCACGGTGACCAATTGTACGCCCGAATGACCATACGAAAGACTCTGTATTTTCAGTAGCAGCATCAGTTTCACTATCTCGCGCGGTACTTCTTCGCCTGTGCCGCAGGCATGCGACATCACTAAGTTTTTTTGCAGTGCACCCAAATCGCTTTTGGAAATGCTTTTATCGCAAAGCGAACCAAAGCCGGTTGTAATACCATAGATAGGTTCGGAGGACGACTCGATCTTTTGGTCGAGATAGGTGCGGCAAGCCTGAATTTTTTGTGCAGCCTCATCCGAAAGCTGTAAACGGAAGTTCTGGCTGAGGATATCGGAAATTTGCTGAAACTGAAGTTCTTCGCTGGAAATATGATGTGTTTTCATG
>JARKPE010000112.1 GCA_029975415.1 Dysgonamonadaceae bacterium
AGGTAAATAGGCTTTAATGACTGTTTTGTGGCAGATGGAAAGATAAAAATCGATGATTGAAAATTTTTCGGGAAAATCTTTCATGTAAGACAAAATGGATGGGCTGAGCACATGTATTCCCGAAAATGCAAGTTTTTGATAAAGTCCTGAATTGAAATCTGTGAGAGGCGATTTTGTCTCTCCTGTTTTTTCGTTTATCCATCCTTTTAAAGCATTTTCGCGATCGAATAGCAAATAGCGGGATGTCTTCCTTTCGCTGCAAACAAGCGTTGCAAGATTGTTTTGATGAAGATGATATTCGTAAAGTTCCCGTAATCGAATGTTTGAAAGAATATCTACATTGTAGATCAAAAAAGGTTTACCGTCATCGAAAAACCAAGATGCTTTTTTAATCCCACCGCCCGTATCGAGAAGTGATTCCCGTTCATCCGAAATCTCGATGCGGATGTCGAAACGATTATTTGCATCTATAAAATCGATGATTTTTTCGGCAAAATGATGGACATTCACAATAATTTCGTCAAAACCTTCGGCTTTCAGTTTTTCGATTACGTGTTGCAATATTGGTTTTCCGCCCACTTCGACCAAAGCTTTTGGCAACGTATCGGTGAGTGGTTTCAATCGAGTGCCCAACCCTGCCGCGAAAATCATGGCTTTCATCTAATCATCTTTTTCGAAATTCCTGTTCAATGTTTTGTTCACGATGTACCAGCAATACTTTTACTCCGAATTTCTTCGAGATGTGCTCGGCTACATGTTGTGCAGCATACACCGAACGGTGCTGTCCGCCTGTACAACCAAACGTAATCATCAGATTGGTAAACTTGCGCTCGATATATCGTTTCACATGTCTATCGACAAGCGGATAAATATTATTCAAAAATTCGATAATTTCGCCATCTTCTTCCAGGAATTTAATCACAGGTTCATCCAGACCGGTAACATTATTGTATCGTTCATATTTCCCCGGATTGTTAATGGCACGGCAATCGAAAACATAACCCCCGCCGTTTCCAGACGGATCGTCGGGAATTCCTTTTTTGTAGGCAAAACTCATCACTCGTACTTCCAATTCGCGTTTTGTGGAATCGGAAAATTGTTTGAGGTTTACCATTTCTGTAAGAATACGGCTTAAATAAGGATATTCGTCGAATCCTTCTTTCAAAAGCTCCCGTAAATTGTTTAAAGCAAACGGAATGCTCTGGATAAAATGTGGTTTTTTTTCGAAATAGCCCCGAAATCCATAAGCGCCCAGCACTTGTAGCGTTCGGAACAAAACAAACTGTCGCAATTGTTTCAGAAATTTGGATTCGTCAACCTCCCTATATTTTTTCAGAGATTCGATATAGGTAGAAATAAGTTCATCTCGCAATTCAGGCGGAAAATTTGCTTTTGCCTGCCAGAGAAATGATGCCACATCATAATAAACGGGACCTTTTCGTCCGCCCTGAAAATCAATGAAATAAGGTTCGTCATTTACCAACATCACATTGCGAGACTGGAAGTCGCGGTACATAAACGAATGACTTTCATCTTGCAATAAGTTATCGGCTAATCGTTCGAAATCGTTCTCGAGCAGCTCTTCCTGAAAATCCATCCCTGTTGTTTTCAGAAAGTTGTATTTGAAATAATTTAAATCCCAAAAAACCGACCGGCTGTTAAATTCCGGTTGTGGATAACAAACCTCAAAATTTAAACCTTCTGCGCCTATTATTTGAAAATCGGCAAGCTTCGCAATAGTCTTGTTCAGCAATTCCTTTTCATTTGACCCGAAAACACCCGTCAGCCGACCTGCTTTGATTGCATCAAAAAGTAATTTATCTCCCAAATCTTCCTGCAGATAAAACATTTCGTCATTTGAGACGGCAAGCACCTCCGGTACATTTAATCCCTTTTTATGAAAATGTCGATCGAGTTCGATAAAAGCATGATTTTCATCTCTCGATTCGCCGGCAACTCCGATGAGTGAAAAATCTTTGGCTTTCAATCGATAATATTTTCGATTAGAGCCCGAACTTGGAAGCTCCTCGATTACAGGATTTGTTTCTCCCGTATAATTCTCAAATAATTGCTTTAATTGTCTCATTTTTTACTGTTCCACGAAAATTGATTAGTAAGTGGATTACATTTGCGATAATTCGTTCATCCACACAGTAACCGACGCATCGCTCGGCATTCGCCAGTCTCCGCGTGGCGAAAGATTGATAGATCCTACTTTAGGTCCGTCAGGCATGCACGATCGTTTGAATTGTTGCGAGAAAAACCTTCGATAAAATGTTTTCAACCATTCTAGAATAGTTTCCGATGTATATTTTTCGGCGAAAGCAAATTGAGACAGATAGTAGATACGGGATGGAGAGTCGCCATAACGAAGCATACGATGCAAAAAGAAATCGTGCAGTTCGTAGGGGCCGATTTTGTCTTCGGTGATTTGTGCAATATCGCCATTTTGGTCGGCCGGCAAAAGTTCGGGACTGAACGGAGTGTCGAGGATATCGTGTAGAATGCTTCGAGGCAATTCTTCCATTTGTGTGTCGGCAATCCATCGAACAAGTGATTTTACAAGTGTTTTAGGGACGCTCGTATTCACGCCGTACATCGACATGTGATCTCCATTGTAGGTTGCCCAACCCAATGCCAATTCCGACATATTGCCGGTACCTACTACTAATCCGTCTATTTTATTGGCAATGTCCATTAGTATTTGAGTTCGTTCGCGGGCCTGTGCATTTTCGTAAACGATATTTTTGTCCGCGAGATCATGTCCGATATTTTTGAAATGAAGTTCCACAGCTTTCGAAATAGGGATTTCCATTAATGTTGCTCCCAACGATGTTACGAGTTCTTTTGCATTATTATAAGTGCGGTTGGTCGTACCAAATCCTGGCATCGTAATACCATATATATTTTTTCGAGGAATTTCGAGCAGATCGAATGCTTTTATAGTAACGAGCAATGCCAATGTTGAATCCAATCCGCCCGAAATACCTATTGTTGCCGTTTTTATTCCGGTGTGCATCAATCTTTTTGCTAATCCATGTATTTGTATATTGAAAACTTCGGATAGCCGCTCGTTTTCTTCACTTTTCGATGGAATGAAAGGGTAGGGATTAATTGTTCTTATGATTTTTTCTGCATATGTTAGGCGGATTTGGCATGGCAATACCTGACAGGTAGATTGATCGACAGACAGATAATTTGTGTTTTTTATTCTGTCGTGTCGTAATGCAACTATGTCTATATCGTTAATCGATATGCAACTGTCGAGTGTAAATCTTTCTGATTCAGTAATAATAGAGCCGTTTTCGGCAATAATTCGGCTTCCCGAAAAAACAAGATCGGTGGTCGATTCGCCAACTCCGCACGAAGTATAAATATACCCACAAATGCAACGCCCTGATTGTTGCGCTACGAGCGAACGTCGGTAAGCATGTTTGCCCACAAGTTCGTTGCTTGCCGACAGATTGAAAATAAGTTCGGCCCCGTTCAGTGTCAAATTCGAAGAAGGAGGAATCGGCATCCAAAGGTCTTCGCATATTTCGATCCCGAATGTAACGAATGGAGTTTCAAATAAAATATTCCTACCGAATGGGATATTTTCATTTCCTATCAAGATAGTTGTATTTTCCAAATCTTTACCGGAAGCAAACCAGCGTTTCTCGTAAAATTCTCCTTCATTCGGAATGTAAGTCTTCGGTACTATCCCTACAATTCCTGCTGAAGAAACTACAGCCGCAACATTATAGAGGCAGTTTAGTTTCCGTATCGGTAAACCTACAATGGCAACGATGGTTGGCTTATCGTACATAAAGCTTGCAAAGTCGAGTAGCGAAGCTTTTGCTTTTTCCAACAAGGCCGTCTGAAAAAATAAATCGCCACACGTATAACCGGTGATACAAAGTTCAGGAAAGCAGATGATTTGTACCTGATTTTGTTCAGCTTCATCGATCATCGATTTAATCTCAGAGACATTATAATCGCAATCGGCAACTTTCAATTTTGGCGTTGCAGCTGCAACTCGTACAAATCCGTAGTCATTGATATTCATACTGATATTTTTTTCGCTGATCTATAAACAAAGGTAAAAAAATATAACGATATTCCTTCTCAAATCATCATATATATCAAAAGTATCTTAGAATGAATTTATAGTTAGCATGATTGTTTGTAAATAAAAAAGAGAGCCTCGTCGGACTCTCTTTTTTGAACAATATATCCTTAATTTGCGATAATTACAAGTTCGGATTAATGCTGTGCCATTGTTCAACTGGAGGAATAACGCCCATATCGATCACTTGTTGACGAAGATCGGTCAAGTGTTGGTAGCTCTTTTTCAATTCTTCCATTTCTTCGGGAGTACCTTTGATTTCAGCATAAGAAACGCCTTCTATTGTAATGTTGGTTTCCATTGCCATCATGATGTTGTTGAACCCCTGACTGTTAACATAGCAACCTGCAGGCCAACGGAAAGGATCGCCACCCATTGCCGCACGTATCATTTCTACCGAAACATAGGCAGGGCTTTGGAATGACGAACGTCCACGAAGTTTGATGATTGTTGCACCGCCTTTGGTAACACGTTCTTTCAGTTTTGCCCATTCTTCGTTAGTCAGTTTTTCTGTGCCGATAAGATCGAGAAGAGGAGTTCCGTTCACCTTGGCAGTTGAAGCAAATACGGCCATTTCTTCACCATGTCCGCCATAAGTGCGGGCATTTGTTACCTGGCTTTGTTTTACTCCGAAATGTTTGGCCAATTCACTCTGCAGACGAGTACTATCCAATGCAGCCAGAGTGGTCACTTGCGATGGTTTAAGTCCTGAATAGATGAGAGCAACCAAACCCGTGATGTCGGCAGGGTTGAAGATAACAGTGAGATGTTTCAAATCAGGACAGTATGCTTTGATGTCTTTTCCCAATTGTGCTGCAATAACAGCGTTTCCTTGCAATAAATCTTCGCGCGTCATTCCATCTTTGCGAGGAGCGCCACCCGACGATATCATATATTTTGTATCGGTGAATGCTTCTTTGATGTCGGTAGTGTAAGTAAAATCTACATCTTCAAACCCGCAGTGACGCATTTCTTCCCAAACACCTTCAAGACCTTGAGCAAAAGGATCATAGAGGCAAATATTTGGAGTAAGATGCATCATGGCTGCCGTTTGTGCCATGTTCGAACCAATCATACCGGCTGCGCCGACGATTGTAAGTTTGTCGTTTGTTAAAAATTTCATACCATTTGTTTATTTAAAAGTTATCTATGCTGCTTAAAATCGAGTTTCAAATTTACAAAATGTTCATGAATTTGTGGTTTGTAGGACACTAAATAATGGTTAAATCATGCCTGAAACTAACAAAAGAGCTGCCCGATTGGGCAGAGCCCTTTTCTATCGAATAGTTGTTTTTGAAAGATTATTCCGAAGCTTTTTCGAAGACATTTGAACGGTGCGGCGTTTTCATCTTTTCGAAATCTTCACGAGTGCCTACGATTAGTTTATCGAACTCGCGTTGACCCGTACCTGCGGGGATGAGATGACCACAAATTACGTTTTCTTTCAATCCTTCCAGATAATCTACTTTTCCGTTGATAGCAGCCTCGTTGAGAACTTTTGTAGTCTCCTGGAATGAAGCGGCCGACATGAAACTTTTCGTCTGCAATGCTGCTCGTGTGATTCCCTGCAATACCTGATTGGCCGTTGCCGGGATAGCGTCACGTGCTTCCACAAGCCTCAAGTCGCGACGTTTGAGCGAACTGTTTTCGTCACGCAACTTACGAACGGTAACTATCTGGCCGGGTTCGAAAATTTGCGAGTCTCCCGGATCGATGATCACTTTTTTACCCCAGATGCGATCGTTTTCTTCCATCATCTCATGTTTGTCCACAAGTTGTTGTTCGAGGAAGCGAGTGTCACCGGGATCCACGATTTCAACTTTTCTCATCATCTGCCGAACAATTACTTCGAAATGTTTGTCATTTATTTTAACCCCTTGAAGGCGATAAACGTCCTGTACTTCGTTTACGATGTATTCCTGAACAGCAGTTGGACCCATGATTGCAAGAATATCCGAAGGTGTGATGGCTCCATCTGAAAGCGGCATCCCCGCACGTACGTAATCGTTCTCCTGAACCAGGATTTGTTTCGAAAGTGGGATCAGATATTTCTTTACTTCACCTGTTTTTGATGTGATAGAAATTTCCTGATTTCCGCGTTTAATTTTTCCGAACGAAACTTCACCGTCGATTTCGGAAACGATGGCCGGATTTGAGGGATTACGTGCTTCGAAAAGCTCCGTAACACGAGGAAGACCGCCGGTGATATCGCCTGCTTTTCCAACTGCTCTTGGTATTTTTGCCAATACGTCACCGGTTTTAATTTCATCGTTTTCGTTTTTCACGATGTGAGCTCCGAGTGGCAATGTATATGTGCGCAAAACATCATCGTTTTCGTTCACGATATGAGCTGACGGTGCTTTTGTCTTGTCGCGCGATTCAATGATGACTTTTTCTTTCAATCCTGTTTGCTCGTCTGACTCAACTTTGAACGTGATATTTTCGATAAAATTTTCGAAACGAATTCTTCCGGTTGCTTCGCTGATGATAACTGCATTGAAGGGGTCCCATTCGCATATAAGGTCGCCTTTGGTCACTTTATCTCCGTTGCCGAAGTAAAGTTTTGCTCCATAAGGCACATTGTGAGACAGCAAAACAATTTTTGTATTCGGATCTACAATTCTCATTTCTACCAATCGACTCACTACCACTTTGTATGCTCTACCGTTTGCATCTTTTTCTTGAGGATCTACGGTTCGCAGTTCATCAAATTCGAGAATACCGTCATATTTTGTGGTGATGTTGTTTTCGGCGGCAATGTTGGAGGCGATACCTCCCACGTGGAAAGT
>JARKPE010000078.1 GCA_029975415.1 Dysgonamonadaceae bacterium
CTTGAACATGATTTCTTGATCTTTTACGGGATACAATATACGATTTTTTTGTCTGATAACAATGGATTTTAAGCGCGTTTTATCAACAAAAACGAATGTAAAACAACAAAATTATAGTTGCCGACTTTTTAAAGTGGACTCTTATTTTTCTTTTCTTTCCACGATAGAATTTCCGGATTGAAATGGTCGGGATGAGAATGCGAACAAAATACATATAAATCCTCAGGTTTTTTCAGCAAATAATCCTGTACAAAATAAATTCCATCGGATTTCTTTGCATCTTTATAAAAATCGAAAACAATCGAAAATCTTTCGGTTTCGATCGCGTAGCCACTATGAAAAATATAAGTTACAATCATAATATATTCCGGAAAGCCTTTTTGAATAATAACAATTTTGTGGCAAAATGTTCATTTCATTCGATATAAAATTTGATAAAAAGAAGGAAACACTTACTTTTGTGTTAGCGGCAAAAAAATGCAAACACCCTAATTTACTTTTTCACGAACAAATAATACGGAGATGCTCTTTTCATACATCACGTTTTTTAGAAGAAAAAAGATCGTATTGAAGAAAGTGATCAACGATATTTTAAACCAAACAACCAACCATTATCATGAGTACAAGACGCGATTTCTTAAAAACGGCCACTATTGCCGGTGCAGGAATAGCTGCAACCCCTATCGCGAGCGCAATCGAAAAAGCTTCTATTGTTGCTCCGCAAAAGCAAAGAACATACACGAAAGACGGAAAAATCAGGGTCGGATTCATTGGGACTGGATTTCGTTCGCAAGAACACTTTAACAATGTATTGTCGTTCGACGATGCCAAAATCGTGGCGATTTGCGATGTTTCCGACTTTTCGCTCGGCATGACCAAAGAAACCTTTAAACGAAAGGGAAAAGATCTTCCTAAAATTTACAAAGGGGGTGAACATGAATATGAAAAAATGCTTGCCAACGAAGAATTCGATATAGTACTGATAGCCAGTCCGTGGGAATGGCATGTGCCCATGTCGGTTGCAGCTATGAAAGCCGGAGTGCCATACGTAGGAGTGGAAGTTTCGGCTGCCAACACAATGGACGAATGCTGGGATTTAGTGAACACTTCCGAAGAAACCGGTTCGCAACTCATGATTCTCGAAAACGTGTGCTATCGCCGTGATGTGATGGCTACTCTCAAGATGGTTCGCGAAGGTCTTTTTGGAGAATTGATTCACTGCCGTTGCGGATATGAACACGATTTGCGTGCTGTAAAATTCAACGACGGCAAATCGTATTCGTACGTTCCGGGCACCGAACTGAAAATGGGACCGGGAGCTATCGGCGAAGCCGTGTGGCGAACTTTCCATTCGGTGAAACGAAACGGAGACCTATACCCTACTCACGGCATCGGACCTGTGGGCACTTGGCTCAACATCAACCGAGGTAATCTATTCGTTTCGCTTTCGTCAATGGCAACCAAAGGTCGTGGATTACACAAGTTTATCATCGACAATGGCGGTACTAATCATCCATATGCAAAAATTAATTTTAAACTGGGCGATATCGTTACTACCATGATCAACACAGTGAGAGGCGAAACCATTATAGTAACACACGATACCAACTCTCCCCGACCCTATTCACTCGGCTTTCGTCTGCAGGGAACTGAAGGTTTGTGGTACAATGACGGCGACACGATTTACATCGAAGGAAAATCGAAACCTCATCAGTGGGACAAATCAAGCGACTGGTTTGCAAAATACGATCATTCGATGTGGAAAAAATATGGTGATTCGGCGCAAAATGCCGGTCATGGCGGAATGGACTACGTCATGATGATGGACTTGTTTAATGCCGTGCGTGAAAACAAACCTGTCCCACTGGACTGCTACGATGCAGCAGCCTGGAGCGCCATTTCGGCACTATCGGAACAATCGATCGCCAACGGCGGCAAACTGATGGATTTTCCCGATTTCACTCGAGGCAAATGGATCAATCGCAAACCCCATTTCGCAACGGAAATTTAACAGAAAATAAATATTCTTCTAAGTTTTCACAACATTTCGACTCTGAAATAGGTTGAAATACGAACTAATTGTGCACGAAAATGTTTATATATTGCACATTTTTTGTATTTTTGTGCAGATTTTATTATTAAACAATTCTGTTTTTCAGATTACAAAAAGAAAACTAAAAGATGAATCACAACTTATTGAAAGGCAAACGAGGCATCATTTTCGGTGCATTAAACGACATGTCCATCGCTTGGAAAGTTGCCGAGAGAGCCGTTGAAGAAGGAGCAACCATCACCTTGTCCAACACGCCCGTGGCTGTTCGTATGGGCGATACTGCGAAATTAGGAGAAAAACTCAATGCCGAAATTCTGCCTGCAGATGCTACGAACGTAGAAGATCTCGAAATGGTATTTTCGAAATCCGTAGAGATTTTGGGAGGAAAGATCGATTTCTTGCTTCACTCTATCGGTATGTCACCCAACGTGCGCAAAAAACGGACATACGATGATCTGGATTACGACATGTTCATGAAGACGCTCGATATTTCGGCCATCTCATTTCACAAAATGCTTCA
This sequence comes from Dysgonamonadaceae bacterium, assembly GCA_029975415.1. GTDB lineage: Bacteria > Bacteroidota > Bacteroidia > Bacteroidales > Dysgonomonadaceae > Seramator. Next base: position 2,574 of record JARKPE010000078.1, read on the forward strand.
AGTTGCACGCAAATTGGACGCTATAGCAGAGGGAGGATCCGTGCTTGCGCTTTCGTATGTGGCTGCACAACGCACATTTTACGGTTATAACGACATGGCCGATGCCAAAGCATTGCTGGAATCTATCGCACGCAGTTTCGGCTACATTTACGGTCGCGAAAAAGGGGTTCGTATCAACACTATTTCTCAATCACCCACGATGACAACCGCCGGTAGCGGTGTGAAAGGAATGGAAGATTTGATGGACTTTTCCAACAGAATGTCACCTCTAGGAAATGCGGATGCCGATGACTGTGCTGACTACTGTATCGTAATGTTTTCGGATCTTACCCGAAAAGTTACCATGCAAAACCTTTATAACGACGGTGGATTTTCGAGCATGGGCATGAGCCTTCGAGCCATGAAGCAATATAGTAACGGACTTGATGAAGCACGTGACCAAAACGGACAAATCATTTACGGATAGTTCTTCTTTCAGGAAGATATCTTATCTCATCTGCCGATCCGTGGCAAAAAATAACTCTGAAAGTCTATTCAGAGTTATTTTTTTATACATTTGCATTCATTATGTTGATAAAAATATATCCTGACAATCCCAATCCGCGCGAAATAGACAAAGTAGTTTCGGTGCTCAACGACGGTGGAATTATCATTTATCCCACCGACACGCTTTATGCCATCGGGTGCGATGCACTCAACGTTCGTGCCGTGGAAAAAATATGTGCTCTCAAAGGCATCAATCCGCAAAAAAGCAACCTTTCGATTATTTGCAGTGATTTAAGCTCAATCAGTGAATATGCCAAAGTGGACACACCTACCTTTAAGTTGATGAAGCGCAATCTTCCGGGACCATTTACGTTTATTTTGCCCACTACTTCATCCCTTCCAAAAATTTATAAAAACAAAAAAACCGTCGGAATCCGTGTACCTGACAATAATATTGTCCGCGAAATGGTTTCTCAATTGGGGAATCCTATCCTGAGCACATCGGTGTCGCAAGGCGACGATGAAATAGAATATCTGACCGACCCAGAATTGATTCACGAAAAATGGTCGTCTGTTGCCGATATTGTCATTGACGGAGGTACGGGTGGCATAGAACCTTCGACCGTAATTGACTGCACCGGCGATGAACCTGTGATTATCCGTCAGGGAAAAGGCGTTTTAATATTGTAAAAAAGTTCAATCGTATAACTCTTATGAAAAAAAATTTATTTCCTGGCATCATCGCAGCGTTGTTTTTATTCATGCTGACATCCTGTGAAAAAGATTCTCCCATTGATACGTCTAGTGATGAAATAAACATTGTTTCGCAGTTTGTTTACGACGGAATGTCCACTTATTATCTGTGGGCAAGCGAAGTAGCAAACAAAAAACCTACGGTTGCCGACACCGATCCCGAAGCATATTTCTACAGTATTCTGAATAGTACCGACACCCGGTATGGTTGGTCGTGGATAACAGATGACGTTCAATCTTTGCTCAACGATTTTGCCGGTACTCCAAAAGCATCGGGTGCTCCTTCGTTTACATTTATGTATGCAAATTCGCAAAAAACGCAATATTACGCAATTGTTAATTATGTATTTCCTAATACTCCCGCATCAAATGCCGGATTGAAACGACTGGATATCATCGGTCAAATCGACGGTCAACCAATTACCAATAGCAACTACGGAAAGCTTTACGGAAGTGATCCCGTAACTTTTTCAATTTACAAACTTACTGCAAGCGACATTGTAAAAGACAGAGACATTTCAATCACGCCCACAGTTATCAGCACCAATCCTGTCCTTCTGGACAGTGTATATGAAATAGGAAACAAAAAAATCGGTTATCTGTTTTACACGGATTTTATATCCGTATTTAATAATTCCTTATACCAAGAATTTTCAAAATTCAAATCGGCCAAGATAACCGATTTGGTTCTGGATCTACGGTACAATCACGGTGGTGCAATCACGGCAGCCACCTACTTGAGCTCACTCGTTGCCCCTATGAATTATGTGCAATCTAAATCGACATTGGTTAAACTTACTTACAACAATGATTTGAATAATTATTTTGATACCCATAATTATAGCAGAAGTTATTTGTTGGGTGAGTATGACAAGACTTCAGAACAAAATCCTATCACAAATAATCTCGATTTGCCGCGTATCTATATTATTGCTACACACGATTCGTATTCGGCTGCCGAACTAATCACCTTTTGTCTGATGCCTTACATGAATGTTGTACACATTGGCAACAAAACCGGCGGTAAATATACGGCTTCGTGGACACTTCACGCCTATGACGATGATTTAGGCCTTACAGTTTATGGATCGAATTCTCTATTTAAAATACCCAAAGTTCTTTTGCCCAACGAAAAAGAAACACTCAAAAATTGGGCTATGCAGCCCGTTGTAGCTTTTTATAGCGATAAATACGAACAAAATTTTTCTGCAACAGATGGATTAATACCCGCAGCCGTGAACACATTTGACGAAGGTTTTGGATATATCGACTATTGGACTCAATTGGGTGATACAAAAGATGTGTTTTTAGGACATGCACTTTACTTGATTACCGGAGACACTTCCTACAAACCGGTACTGCCGACAAAAGCAGCAAGAACAGTTGATTTGCCGATTCTTTCGAAACAAAAACTAAACAATCCGAAAGATGTCAAGATGCAGTCGGTAATTTTGGATAAAATTGAAATGCCCTCCGGAAAATTAAGATCAATCACCGATGAACTAAGGAAATAATGAAAAAACAAAACGAGTATTTGTTTTCCCGCTGCTAATCAAGACTTATCCTATCGAATTTTTCGGGAATTTCGTCTATGATCGCAAACAATTCTTCGAGAGTATTGGCTCGCAACATGGCAATGCGTGTCGGCTTAAAATCGGGAATACCCTTAAATAAGGGGGTTGCCGCCAAATGACGACGAATATGCAATATGCCTCGTCGCTCATCCAATCGTTCTACACTTTGCAGCACTTGTTGCTTGAGTACATCGAGATACCATCGAAACGATTCTCGAGGAAGAATTTCGCCGGTCGTAAGGTAATGTTTCACTTCACGAAAAATCCACGGTCTTCCGAAGCTGGCACGACCTATCATTACGGCATCCACTCCGGTTTCGTCAAATCGTTTTTTAGCAACCTCCGCCGAGTCAATATCGCCGTTGCCGATAATGGGAATGTGCATTCGTGGATTGTTCTTCACTTCCCCTATCAGCGTCCAGTCGGCTTCGCCGGTGTACATTTGTGCGCGCGTACGTCCGTGAATGGTGAGTGCAGCAATACCACAATCTTGCAACTGTTCGGCCAATGAAACAATGATTTTCGAATGTTCATCCCAACCCAAACGCGTTTTCACCGTAACCGGTTTTTTGACCGCTTTAACCACCTTTTCGGTAATTTCGAGCATTAGTTCAGGCGTTTTAAGCATTCCGGAACCGGCACCTTTGCCTGCAACTTTTTTCACCGGACAACCAAAATTTATATCGATTACATCAGGATCTGCCTCCTCACAAATTTTGGCAGCTTCTACCATCGCATCCGGATCGCGTCCGTAGATCTGGATAGCAACAGGACGTTCGTCATCGCTAATTACAAGTTTTTCTCTGGTTTTTTTTACTTCTCTAACCAAAGCGTCGCTCGAAACAAATTCGGTATAAACCATGTCGGCCCCGAATTGTTTGCATAAAAGTCTAAAACCTATATCTGTTACATCCTCCATCGGAGCCAAAAAAACCGGGAAGCGAGAAAACTCTATTTCTCCTATTTTCATTTTGAAGAAGTTTTTGTTTGAGCGTAATTTTTCAACTTATTCCCCCACTCCATTTCATCGAATCCGACTAAAACAAAATCATCGGCTACAAGAATTGGCCTTTTGAGCAACTTCCCGTTTTGTGCCAATAAACGAACGAGTTCTTCTTTAGAAGCCGTTTTGACAATATTTTTCAGATTATTCTCTTTATAAACCTGACCTGAAGTATTGAAAAATTTGTGAATTGACAATCCGCTTTTTTCAATCCATTCCGAAAGCTCTTTTTCCGAAGGATTTTCATCAACAATGTGACGAGAAACAACTTCTATATTATTTTCTTTAAGCCATTTAGCAGCTTTACGACATGTTCCGCATAGCGGATATTGCAAAAAAAGAAGCTTCATACTTTACTGAAATTATTGGTAAAATATACTTGAAACATAAAAAATAGTTTCCATTTTCGATACACAAAAAACACAGATAGATAGTTTTTGTTCAACCGCAGAATCATCGACAAAAAATGTTGATAACATGTCGAACGTGTGTTCAATAAAAAATCATATTTCGATTTGCAAAATTCAAAAAAATTTTAAACGCAATAAACTTTTATTCTAAGAACAAAAGTTGAAAAAATTTCTCACTTTTTCATTCATGAGTTTTCAACTGTCACTCGTAACAAATAAGAAATAAATTATTAACTTTGCGAGATATAAACAGATGTTGATAAAATTTGTATTTGATTGAATTTTAAAAAATAAATCAAAGTTTATATTGTTAATTATTTACGAAAAGATTGCTTCTTCTTTTCATAACTTATTTTATTGGAAAAGTAAAAAAAGTAATCAACAATTTCAACAGGTTATCATATTCATCATACCTTTTTTAGATTTTGAAAAAAATAAATATAAAAGTTGAAAATGAAAAAGGAATTTCTCATCGACGAAATAAATAAAATCAGAAAAGATAAAAATGCAATCATATTAGCCCATTATTACCAAGAACCAGAAATACAGGATATTGCAGATTTTGTCGGCGATAGTTTGGCATTAGCACAATGGGCTTCAAAGACTTCGGCGGATATCATTGTTTTGTGTGGTGTGCATTTTATGGGAGAAACAGCTAAAATATTGTGTCCCGAAAAACGAGTTTTTATTCCTGACGTTGCTGCAGGTTGTTCGCTCGCTGAAAGCTGTCCTGCTGATGAATTTAAAAAGTTTGTAGAAGAGCATCCCGATCACACGGTAATTTCGTATGTAAATACCACTGCCGTCGTGAAAGCGCTTACCGATATTGTTGTAACTTCAACTAATGCGCGACAGATAGTAGAATCGTTACCTGTGAACGAGAAAATCATTTTCGGTCCCGATAGGAATTTGGGTGATTACATCAATAAACTCACAGGCAGACATATGCTTTTGTGGAATGGTGCTTGTCATGTACATCAACAGTTTTCGATGGATAGAATTTTGGAGTTGAAAAAACAATATCCCGAAGCCCTATTGCTCGCTCATCCCGAATGCCCTAATTATCTGCTTCAAATAGCCGATCATATTGGATCTACATCTTCTTTATTGAAATATGCAACACAGTCCGAAAGAAAGCAATTTATAGTGGCAACCGAAGCGGGAATTTTGCATCAGATGCAAAAAAACAATCCCGAAAAAATGTTTATCCCTGCACCTCCCGAAGATTCGACATGTGCTTGTAACGAATGTTTCTATATGAAAATGAATACATTAGAAAAACTACATGCTTGTTTGAAAAATGAAACTCCCGAAATATTCATTGATGAGGAAATTCGCTTGAAAGCGGTAAAACCCATTGAGAGAATGCTTGAAATTTCCCAAAAGTATGGTTTGTAAAACCATTCGGTGTTTATGGAATGTAATTTCTTAAATCATTGTTTTTTGCTATCTTTGCAACCCGAATTCAGTAAAAATCAATTATTTTACTGTTAATGTTTTATACTCAAAAATTACCTAATAGATGGCTCTTCAATGCGGTATAGTAGGACTTCCTAACGTTGGAAAGTCCACTCTTTTCAATTGTTTGTCGAATGCAAAAGCTCAAGCAGCCAATTTTCCTTTTTGTACGATAGAACCTAATGTGGGCGTAATAACTGTTCCTGACGAACGATTGAATAAATTGGCCGAATTGGTACATCCACAACGCATTGTTCCAACAACCGTCGAAATTGTAGATATAGCTGGTTTAGTGAAAGGTGCAAGCAAAGGAGAAGGATTGGGAAACAAATTTTTAGCCAATATTCGCGAAACAGATGCTATTTTGCATGTTCTTCGTTGTTTCGACGATGATAACGTTACACACGTCGATGGACGAGTTGATCCGGTTCGCGACAAGGAGATCATAGATGCGGAATTGCAGTTAAAAGATTTGGAAACGATCGATGCTCGCATCAATAAAGTGGAAAAGCAGGCAAAAACCGGGGGAGACAAGGATGCAAAAATTGCATTCGAAGTATATTCCAAAATACGCGAAGCTTTATTACGCGGTCAATCGGCACGCACCGTCACTTTCGATACCAAAGACGAACAGAAAATTGCTCACGATCTTTTTTTGCTGACCGATAAGCCGGTTTTGTATGTTTGCAATGTGGACGAAAAAAGTGTTGTCACGGGGAATAAATATGTCGATGCTGTTCGTGAAGCAGTTAAAGACGAAAATGCAGAAATTCTTGTAGTTGCCGCAAAAATTGAATCGGAAATTGCCGAATTTGATTCTTATGAAGAACGTCAACTGTTTTTAAACGAAATAGGATTGGAAGAATCAGGTATGAATCGTTTGATAAAATCGGCTTATAAATTGCTTAATCTGCAAACATTTTTTACTGCTGGACCTCAAGAAGTCCGCGCCTGGACGTTTCATAAGGGATGGAAAGCTCCACAATGTGCGGGAGTTATTCATAGCGATTTTGAAAAGGGATTTATTCGTGCTGAAGTCATTAAATATGAAGATTATATAACTTATGGTTCAGAAGCAGCCGTAAAAGAGGCAGGCAAAATGTATGTCGAAGGAAAAGATTACGTAGTTCAAGATGGTGATATCATGCACTTTCGGTTTAATGTATGAAATTTGCTTGAAAATTTATCCGAAAATTGCTTCATTAAATTCCCTGTAATAATTGATTGTTTCTTTGGTAAGAATATCGAGCGGGACGTAATTTTCGACTTGTACGGGATTTCTGAAAACCAAATATTCGATCAGGGTTTTCATTGCCAAGAAACCTTGTTGTTCAGGTTCTTGACCGATCAAAAAATAAATTTTATCCTTTTTCAGAGCTTCAATATTGGGTTGAGTCAAGTCCACGCAAACGAGTTTTATATTATCGATATGATTGTCGTACATATAGTTGGCAATGATATTTCCTCGAGAATTTAAAACAACAATTCCTCCCACATCTTTGTTTTCTTTGAAAAATTGTGATAGAAAAAAGTTATTTTTTTCAGGTTCGAGTAGCGAAAATGGAATAGAAAGTATTTTGTTATCCAAGTTTTTTTCGGAAAGGTAATCCATAAATCCTTTTTTTCGTAATACAGTCGTATTTGCACTCTCGTTACCGATTCTTACGGCTTGCAATATTCCTATATCACTCGATTTTGGTATGATGGAGGTAATAAGTTTACTCATTAAATATCCACATGTGTAGTGATCGGACGAAAAAAAAGTCAGTGGAAACGATTCCTTTATGGTTGAATCGACAAAAATATAGGGTATAGACCTTTTATCAAGTTCGTTTGTCAATTTTACTGTTTCGGCGGGGAATGTAGGACCGATGATCATTGCATCGGCTTCCATTTTTATTATTTGATCAAAAGTACTACGACAGGAAAAAATATCGTATTGGTTATATGTAATAATTTGATAATCGACGCGAATATTCTGATATTCTTCCAGGGCACGTAAAATGCCGTTCTGGATACTTTCCCAGTATTCACCCCGAAATATATGAGGCATGGTAATAATGATGCGGTATTTTCGTTTTAAAGACATACCACTGATGTGAATATTGGGTTTGTAGTCCACTTCACTCAGTACCTTTTCTACGGCTTCTCTTGCTTTTTTCGAAACTTTTCCCCGATTATGAAGAATGCGATCTACGGTTCCAGTTGAAACACCGGCTCTTTCGGCTATGTCTTTGATGCGGATTTTATTTTGCATGATAGCTTTTTTGAAATAGGTTTAATAACCATCTATAATTATTGAGATAATAAGTCTTTATCTTAATCGGAAAACTTTACTACAAATTATTCTACAATGAAGGCACGTATAATTTTTGCATCTTTTTTGGGACGATCTCTTTCGTCGGTTTCGAGATTGGCAATTTTATCAATAACATCCAATCCTTCAATAACTTCACCAAAAACAGTATATTCTCCGTCGAGTGTATGTATTCCACCTAAAGACGAATAAGCCTCGCGTTTTTCTTCTGCAATTTTTAATTTGCCGGGAGCATGGGCATAAACAGAATCTACAACCTGTAGAACCGAATCGAGCAAAGCGTTGAAAGCTGAAGGATCGGTAGCTTTAAGTTTTGCCAATTCGTCTTTGTGGGGGTTATAATGTTGTTTGATAATATTGTTTTTGATGGGAACATTTACCGCCATTTCCAACGTATCGAGACGTCCTTGCGTATAAGTTTTGCCATCAACAATATAAAATTGCGAGGCATCCGATTTTTTTTGGGGATTCTCTTCATTTCCTCTACGGGGAGCTGCCAGAGCTCCTTTTTTGTGAAAGTGACCAGAACGAAATTCCGGTAAAATTTCCATATCCGTTCGTCCACCCCCGATGGAAGCACCGGCAGGAGCATTTCTCGAATCTTGTGCCCCGCCTTGAATCATGAAGTCTTTGATGACGCGATGGAAAAGAGTTCCGTCAAAATATACTTGTTTTACAAGTTTAAGAAAGTGTTCGCTGTGATTTGGCGTATCATCGTACAGCATTACTTTCATATCTCCAAAATTTATAGAAATCACTATATTAGGATATTTGGTTTGAGCATTAGTGAACTGAAGTGATGAACAAAGAAGGATGAATATCCCTATCAAATTTTTTTTCATCTTGAGTTTCATTTGATTTGTGAAATTACAAATTTTCTCTTAATTAGGCGCTCTACGGTACAAATATATAGCTATTCCTGCGAAAATAAAATTGGGTATCCATGCCGCCAACATCGGGCTCATAACTCCCGAAACGGCAAACGACGAACTAATGGTCATAAACAGAATGTAGGTCATACTCAGCACCAATCCAATACCGATATTAAGACCCATCCCTCCTTTAACTTTTCGAGCCGAAAGCGATGCCCCTATAATAGTCAGAATAAATGCCGAAAGAGCAGAAGCAATGCGGCTGTGATACTCGATCTGGAAAGGCTGTATATTGCCCAGTCCACGCTCTTTTTGACTTTGGATGTAGTTTCGGAGTTGCGGTGAAGTCATCACCTGCTGATCACTTGAAGCAATGATAAAATCGTTGGGAACTATTTGCAATGTAGTGTCGATGCTGTTTCCTCGTGTAATGCTTTCTTTGAGACCATCGAAATGACGAATTTGATAATTGCTTATAGTCCATTGGTAGGCAGAATCGTAGCGAATGGACTGAGCAGTCAGTCGAGAAACTAAGTTGAGGCTGTCGAACTTGTCGAGCGAAAAATTATACCCGGTATTGGTTTGCAGGTCAAAATTGCCGAAATAGGCAATTGTGCCTGGAGCTACTTTAAACTGAATATCATGATCCCCTGTTTTACGTTTGTTGGGATTGACATATTTTTGTTCGAACTCAATACGCGACTTGTTAGCCGGCGGTATAATATATGCGCCGAAAAAGAAAGCAGTAACGGCAATAATCAATGCCGAAATCATATAAGGTTTCATGAGCCGTTTGAAACTGATTCCATTCGAAAGGATTGCAATAATTTCGGAGTCGTTTGCCATTTTGGAAGTAAAGAAAATAACGGCCAAAAAAACAAACAACGGACTGAATAAATTGGCGTAATAAGGAATAAAATTGAGATAATAATTGAAAATGATCTCATTGAGAGGCGCACCGTTTGTCATGAATTTATCTATCTTTTCGTTGATATCGAACACCACTGCAATAGATATGATGAGTAGAATCATGAACACGAAGGTTCCCAAAAACTTTTTGATGATGTACCTATCAAGTTTAAGCAATTTCAAAGATTTTTTATCCAACGCCACTTTCATAATCTACGGGTTACGTTTTCAATCATTTTTGATTTCCACAACGAAAAATCGTCGGCAATAATATGTTTTCTCGCTTCTTTTACAAGCCATAAATAGAATGCAAGATTGTGGATGGAAGCAATTTGCAGTCCGAGTATTTCGTTCACATTGATCAGATGTCGCAGGTAAGCTTTGCTGTAGAGCGAATCGACGAAAGAAGCTCCATCTTCTTCGATCGGAGAAAAATCGTCTTTCCACTTTTCGTTACGCATATTCATTATACCATTTTTCGTAAAAATTTGTCCGTTACGCCCGTTACGAGTGGGCATGATGCAGTCGAACATATCAACTCCCCGCTCAATAGCTTCCAAAATATTTGCCGGAGTACCTACTCCCATCAGGTATCGAGGTTTGTCTTTGGGTAAAATTTCATTTACCAATTCCACCATTTCATACATTTTTTCGGTAGGCTCACCCACAGCAAGTCCACCAATGGCATTTCCGTCAGCTTGTTTTGAAGCAACGTTTTCGGCAGCTCGTTTACGCAGATCGGGATAAACGCAACCTTGAACGATGGGAAATAGAGTTTGTCGATGCCCGTAGGGACATTCAGTTTCGGCAAAACGTTTCAGGCAGCGATCGAGCCATAGTTCCGTAAGTTCGAGAGACGATTTAGCGTAGTTATAATCTGCATTTCCGGGTGTGCATTCGTCAAAAGCCATCATAATGTCTGCACCGATAATGCGTTGTATATCTACCACTTTTTCGGGAGTAAAGAAATGCTTTGAACCATCAATATGCGATCGAAATTCAGCTCCTTCGGGATTTAGTTTTCTATTTTCGGAAAGCGAAAAAACCTGGTAACCGCCGCTATCTGTAAGTATTGGCCTGTTCCAACTGTTGAATTTGTGCAATCCTCCTCCCTGTCGTAGAATTTCCAATCCGGGTCGCAGATACAAATGATAAGTATTTCCCAGAATGATTTGAGCCCCTATATCGTTTTTCAACTCGCTAATATGAACGGCTTTTACGCTGCCAACAGTCCCAACGGGCATGAAAATTGGCGTTTCGATTAGGCCATGATCGGTTGTTATAATTCCTGCTCTGGCACTCGATTTCGCATCGGTGTGTATAAGTTGGAAGTCCAAACTGAATTTTTGCTTTGAATTTTGTGGGTGCAAAGATACAGGTTTTGTTTCTACAATTCGAATTGTATTCGTTTAAAAATAGTTAGACAAGTTAACTACGATAATAATTGATAAAATAGGCAGGTCAGCCCGAAAATATACTAAATTTGCAAAATCAAGAATGTTTAATCATTGAAAAAGTCAAATAATGGAAAGAAAACCCGAATGGCTGAAGATTGCTCTACCAAAGGGTGAGCAATATTTTAAAACTGAAGAATTGGTCGAAACACGACATCTGCATACAATTTGTGTGAGTGGAAAATGTCCTAATAAAGCTGAATGTTGGGGAAACGGAACAGCTACCTTTATGATTTTGGGGGAAATCTGCACGAGATCGTGTAAATTTTGTGCGACTATAACCGGAAGGCCACATCCGGTAGATTGGAACGAACCTCAAAGATTAGCCGATACTATCTCAAATATGAAATTGAGACATTGTGTCATCACGAGTGTCGATAGAGATGATTTACCTGACGGCGGTGCTGATTTTTGGGCAAAGACTATCCGGTGTGTAAAAGAAAAGAACCCGCATATCACGATCGAAACGCTTATTCCCGATTTCGATGCTAAAGCGGAATTGATTCAAAAGGTCATTGACGCCCGTCCCAATATAATTTCGCATAATCTCGAAACAGTCCGAAGGCTTACACCACTTGTACGCAGTCGAGCCAAATATGATACCAGTCTCAAAACAATAGAAACCATTTCGAAAAGTGGAACCGTCAGGTCCAAATCGGGAATAATGGTTGGTTTAGGTGAAACCGAAGAAGAAGTCTTACAAACTATGGATGATTTATTGGCAGTTGGCTGCAAAATAATGACCATAGGTCAATATTTGCAACCTACCCGAAAACATTATCCTGTGGCTGAATATGTAACACCTGAACAATTTGCCAAATATCGAGAAATAGGGTTAAAAAAAGGTTTCAGATTTGTCGAAAGCGGCCCACTCGTGCGTTCGTCTTATCACGCCGAAAAACACGTTTAAAAAAACTAAATCGGAAGTTTACTTTGAATTTCTTGCGTATGAATCAAAAAGTAGCTTTTCAGGATTTAGGGCGAATTCGATACAAGCAGGCTTGGGACTACCAGGAAACACTGTTTGATTCGCTGATTAGATCGAAAGTGAATAAAAGCGGTGACGGAGAGCAATATCTTTTGTTTTGCGAGCACGAACCGGTTTACACACTTGGCAAACATGGAGATAAGCACAATCTGCTTATCACAGAACAAATTTGCAAAAACAAAAATATCGATTTTTATTCTATCGATAGGGGAGGGGACATTACTTTTCATGGGCCTGGCCAATTAGTGGCTTATCCTATCATCGATTTGGAATCCTTTGGAATAGGAATAAAAAAATACATTGATTTGCTCGAAGATGTAGTGATTGATGTGCTAGACAGTTACCGAATTTCCGGAGAAAAAGACGAAAAAGCAATGGGTGTTTGGATTGACGCTTCGCATCCTTCAAAAGCTCGAAAAATTTGTGCAATCGGTGTTCGATCGAGTCGATTTGTAACAATGCATGGTTTGGCTTTAAATGTGAACACCGATCTTATGTATTTTTCATACATAAATCCTTGTGGTTTTATAGACAGAGGTGTCACATCTGTGCAAAAAGAGTTAGGTGAAGAAGTTGATTTTAAAGAAGTAAAAAGAAAAATGAAACAGTCCTTTGCCAAGATATTTGGAATGAATTTTAAGTAAGGTCTCCTCTGTCATGCACACCGGAATTTAAATATATTTCGGTGTGCATGTTTAATATACATAACAACACTATAACCTTAAAGATTTTTAACCCCAAATCTGCCCGAAAGCGCTTTAACATTTCTATTTTTGTAAATCATATCTCCATGCTGAAATTTAACAATCAAACAAATATGAGTCAAGTAGTTGATATCAAAGAATTAAATGAAAAAATTGAACAGAAAAGTGCTTTCGTTCAGACCATAACTACGGGAATGGATCATGTAATTGTCGGCCAAAAACATCTGGTAGAGTCGCTTTTAATCGGACTCTTATCCGATGGACATATTTTGCTGGAAGGAGTTCCCGGTTTGGCCAAAACGCTTGCAATAAAAACGTTGGCTCAACTGATCGATGCCAAATACAACCGCATTCAGTTCACCCCCGACTTATTGCCGGCTGACGTTGTCGGTACAATGATTTACAGTCAGCGCAACGAAGAGTTTCAAGTGAAACACGGGCCTGTATTTGCAAACTTTGTATTGGCCGATGAAATCAATCGTGCGCCGGCCAAAGTTCAGAGCGCATTGCTCGAAGCCATGCAGGAACGACAGGTTACCATCGGAGAATCTACTTATCGCTTGCCGAATCCTTTTTTGGTTATGGCTACGCAAAATCCGATAGAGCAGGAGGGAACCTATCCGCTTCCGGAAGCACAGGTGGACCGTTTTATGTTGAAAGTTGTTATTGGATATCCTTCGAAAGAAGAAGAAAAGCGCATTATCCGTCAAAATATTTTCGAACCCGTAGGGATTGACAAACCGGTGATAACAACAGATGAAATTCTCGAGGCTCGAAAAGTGGTTCGCGAAGTGTATATTGACGAAAAAATTGAACGTTATATTGTCGATATTGTTTTTGCAACTCGTTTCCCCGAGCAGTTTGGTTTGCCCAATCTCAAAGATATGATCGGTTTTGGTGGTTCACCACGTGCTTCTATCAATTTGGCCCTGGCTGCTCGAAGTTTCGCTTTTATCAAGCGCCGCGGCTATGTTATACCCGAAGACATTCGCGCGGTCTGTCACGATGTACTTCGTCACCGCATTGGTCTTACCTACGAAGCTGAAGCCAATAATATGACATCCGAAGAAATCATTAGTGAAATTCTCAATAAGGTGGAAGTACCTTAAAGAAGACAAGAATGGTTTTTTTGCAAAGTCAATTGAAGCAGAATAATGGAAACTACGGAGTTATTAAAGAAAGTTCGACATATAGAAATTAAAGCACGCGGATTGTCACAAAACATTTTCGCCGGACAATATCATTCTGCCTTCAAGGGTCGTGGTATGGCGTTTTCCGAAGTTCGAGAATATCAATATGGCGACGACCTGCGCGACATAGACTGGAACGTTACTGCCCGCTACAATCGACCTTACGTAAAGATTTTCGAAGAAGAGCGCGAGCTGACTGTGATGCTGTTGATCGATGTATCTAACAGTTTGACGTTTGGGACATCTACCATGACCAAGCGCGACATGATAGCCGAAATTGCAGCCACGCTTGCTTTTTCAGCAATTCAGAACAACGATAAAATCGGTGTAATATTCTTTTCCGACGAAGTCGAGAAATTTATTCCGCCCAAAAAAGGAAGAAAACACATTCTTTTCATCATTCGTGAAATTTTGAGTTTTGAGCCCAAAAGCATGGGTACCGATATCGACATGGCTTTGCGATACATGACAAATGCCATCAAAAAACGATGTACGTCCTTTCTGCTCTCAGATTTTATCGATCAAAACGATTACAAACAAGCTTTACGTATAGCCAATCGCAAACATGATATTGTTGCCATTCAGGTTTACGACAAAATGAGTACACGACTTCTTCCCGTCGGATTGATGAAAGTGCACGATCCTGAAACGGAGGAAGATGTATGGATAGATACTTCCTCGAAACCGGTACGCGATCGTTACCGCCAATGGTGGCTAAAAAGACAGACGGAAATGGAAAATGCTTTTCGACAAAGCAAAGTGGACAGTGTTTCTGTTTCCACCGACGATGATTTTGTAAAATCGTTACTACAACTTTTTCAACAACGAAAATAATGAAGTTTACACGTGAAAAAGTCATTGCATAAAATATTTTTTTGGATAGGATCAGCTGCATTATTTATTGCACCTACGATCCTTTCGGCACAAAGGGCTTCGGTTAGAGCTACGATTCAGCCCTCCGAAATCATGATCGGTGAACAGGCGCTCATCAACCTGCAGGTCATTACTCCGAAAGACAAAACCATCCAATTTCCCGTGTACGAAAAAGAAATCGTTCCGGGAGTTGAAGTGCTTGCGATGCTCAAACCCGATACCACAATCGAAAACAATGTAATGACACTTAATTTCAAATACGTTGTTACTTCCTTTGATTCGACACTTTACAATATTCCTCGAATGCCTGTTTTCGATGGCACGGATACTATTTTTTCCAACTCATTTGGATTGAAGGTAACTTCGCCCGTGCTTAAAGATTCCACAAAGACTTATTTGGAAAAACTCAAAAACAAAGAAACAGATTCGATCGACTTCTATCAATTGCAACTGAATGATATCAAGCCGATACAAAAACCCCCTTTTGTTTGGACGGATTATCTGTGGATTCTTTGGGTGAT
The DNA here is from genome assembly GCA_029975415.1 of Dysgonamonadaceae bacterium. Lineage (GTDB taxonomy): Bacteria > Bacteroidota > Bacteroidia > Bacteroidales > Dysgonomonadaceae > Seramator. The sequence goes on from JARKPE010000078.1 coordinate 18,086, forward strand.
TTTGGGTGTAGGCCTGTTAGCCGCACTTGTGCTTGCAGTGATATATTTAGTATTGAAAAAGAAAAACAAAGGATATTTCTTTACTCCACCCGAAGTACTTCCCGCGCATGTGCGGGCCATACAATCGCTGGACAAATTGAAGGCAGAGAAAATTGGACTGCAGGAAGGGCGCGAAAAGGAATTTTATACAAAAATTGTGGACATTTTGCGAATATATCTTGCCGAAAGGTATGGTATAAAAGCGCCGGAAATGACTTCAGGCGAAATTTTGAACGAAATTCGAAAGTTGAGTGACGCCGATTCGGTTTATGAGAATTTGAAACAAATACTTTCAGTAGCCGATCTGGTGAAATTTGCTAAATACAAACCATATCCGGACGAAAACGATTTGAGTTTGATGAACGCTTATCTTTTTGTCAATCAAACACGCGAACCCGATCCTATTCCGGATAAATCGGATCTGAAAAAGGATAGGGGAGAGGATGATTCTGATAATGGATAATATAATAAATTTGATGTTGAAGCTTTTATTCGAAAAAATATATGCAATTTGCAAACCCTGAATATTTGTATTTACTATTGTTGCTGATTCCGCTTATCGCCTGGTATATTTTCAAACTATCGAAGATGCAGGCCTCATTCAAGCTGGCTTCGACTCAGGCTTTCAAGGACGTTAAGCCAAATATGAGGGTGTATATGCGCCATTTTCCTTTTGTCTTGCGCGTGATCTCATTAGCACTTATCATCATCGTCTTAGCAAGACCGCAGGCAGTCAATAGTTGGGAGGAAACCCAATCGCAAGGTATTGATATTGTTCTGGCTTTAGACGTTTCGGGATCAATGCTTGCTCAGGATTTGCAACCCAATCGGCTCGAAGCAGCAAAAAAAGTGGCATCCGAATTTGTGACGAATCGCAAAAATGATAAGATTGGACTTGTGATTTTCGCAGGAGAAAGTTTTACCCAATGTCCACTCACCACCGATCATAAAGTATTGCTTAATTTGTTGAAAGATGTGAATTTCGGTATGATAGAGGACGGTACAGCTATCGGACTTGGATTAGCTAATAGTGTTAATCGCCTCAAAGATAGTCCTTCGAAATCGAAAGTTGTGATTCTGCTCACGGATGGAACCAACAATCGGGGTCAGATAGCACCGCTTACTGCTGCCGATTTGGCCAAATCGTACGGCATTCGCGTTTATACGATTGGTGTTGGAACAAAAGGAATGGCACCTACGCCCGTACAGACGCCTTTTGGAATGCGTATCCAGAATATGCCGGTGGACATCGACGAAAAAACCTTGACCGAAATCGCATCGCTTACCGGTGGTCAATATTTCAGAGCCGTGGATACGGAAGGCCTTCGTGAAGTTTATCGCGAAATAGATCAGATGGAAAAATACTTGATTAGTGTTCAGAATGTTACGCGAAAAAAAGAATTGTTTCTTCCCTTTGCTTTGGCGGCATTAGCGCTTATTTTGATAGAATTGATTTTGCGTAGAACGTGGCTTCGAACCATTCCTTGAGTTTTGAATTTAGAAAGAAGAAAATTAATTTCACAATAAATTAGTGGCATAGCCCTCAAATAAAATATGTTTCGATTTGGTAGTCCTGAATTTCTTTATTTGTTGATAGCGCTTCCCTTTTTGGTTGCATTTTATGTATGGATGAACATTCGTAAACGCAACGATGTGAAGAAGCTGGGAACATTGACGTTGTTGAAACAAATGATGCCGGAACTTTCTTTAAAACGGTCATATCTGAAATTTTGGATTATTTTTTTGGTATTTACTCTTGGTATTTTTATGTTGGCGCGACCACAGTTTGGTACGAAAGTCGAAACTGTGAATAAGAAAGGCATAGAATTAGTAATCGCCATAGATGTTTCGAACTCGATGCTTGCTCGAGATGTATCACCTAATCGTTTGTCGCGAGCTAAGCAACTTCTGAGCCGTATCATCGACGAGCGAAAGGACGATCAGGTAGCCCTTATCGTTTTTGCTGGAGAGGCTTTTGTACAAATGCCCATGACTTCTGATACGCAATCGGCCAAATTGTTTCTGAGTACCATTGATCCGAGCCTTGTCCCGGTGCAGGGAACGGCGATTGCGGATGCTATCAATTTGGGGGTCAATTGCTTTTCGAACGAAAAAGGTGTTGACAAAGCAATGATTCTCATCACCGATGGCGAAGATCATGAAGGTAACGCAATAGAAGCAGCCAAACAAGCTGCCGATAAGGGAATTATGGTAAATATTCTCGGAATAGGTTCGCCACAAGGTTCACCTGTTCCACTTGATGAAAATAGTAACGATTTTAAAACCGATATGCAGGGAAATATTGTTTTATCGAAACTTAACGAGCAGATATGTAAAGATATAGCAGCCGCAGGCAAGGGTTTGTATGTACAAGTGGACAATTCCAATTCATCCCTGCGTATATTGCTATCCGAACTGGATAAACTTCAAGCCAAAGATTCGCAAACGCTATCTTACTCGGAGTACGACGAAAAATTCCCAATTTTTGCGTGGATGATTTTGATTCTCTTGATCTTCGAAATTTTGATATACGACAAAAAAAATCCGTTATTCAAAAACATTCAACTTTTCAAATGAAAACCTATATTCCAAAATATGTGCTATCAGTGGCATCGATGTTGATGATTACCTTTTCGTTGTCTGCTCAGAAAAATGTACGTAAAAATATACGACAAGGCAACAAGGCTTTTCAGGAGCAAAAATACACCGAAGCGTCCAAATTCTATCAGGATGCTATCGAAGAAAATCCAAAATCGACGGAAGCTAACTTCAATCTGGGTAATGCTCTTTATCGACAAAAACAATGGGACAAATCTATCGAGCAGATGAATCATTATCTGGCGATAGAAAAGGATGATCCTGTCAAGATGTCGGCTGCATGGCATAATATCGGAAACGCATTGTTGCAAAAAAAAGAAATCGAAAAATCTATTGAGGCCTACAAGAATGCTTTAAGATTGAATCCTAACGATGAGGAAACTCGATACAATTTGGCGGTTGCCCAAAAAATTATGCAAGATCAGCAACAATCGGAAAATAAAAACAATCAAGATAAAAATGAGGAGCAACAGCAAAATGAACAACAACAGCCCCAGAATCAACAAAATAAAAATCAAAAACCCGAACAACCCAATGAACCCGAGCAAATGTCGCAAAGTAATGCGCGACAAATTTTGCAAGCTATAGAACAGGACGAAAAAGAGACTCAACAAAAAGTGCAGCAAATAAAAGCTCAGGAACGTCAACAGAAAGCTGAAGAAAATAGAAGACAAAACAAAGATTGGTAGAGCTTTATGAAAGAGATCAGAAATATATTACAATTCAAAAACATACTTATCTTTTCCTTGGTAGTTTTTGCTTTTACGGCGCAAGCTCAGGTTACGTTTCGGGCTTCAGCACCTGCTACGGTGGTCAAAGGTCAGCAATTCAGATTAACTTATACGCTCAACAAAGAGGGTAAAGACTTGAGATTGCCTTCGAACATGGATGGATTCGAAATTCTTTTCGGACCTTCTGTTTCTACTAGTTACAGTCAGCAAACCGTCAACGGGAAAACTACATCCGAAAGCTCAGTATCCTATACCTATATTCTGGTGGCCGACAAGGAAGGCTCTTATACCATCGGTCCTGCTTCCGTCAAGGTAGATGGAGCTACCTACACTTCTAATTCGGTACAAATTAAAGTGATTAGAGAAGAAAACATTCCTAAAGGACAGTCCGGAAGAGGAAATTCTTCCACTCGGGGAGGTTCGGCTACGTTGAGTTCGAATGATGCTTTTATTCGAGCTATTGTTTCGAAAAACAACATTTACGAACAGGAAGGATTCACTGTTACTTTCAGACTTTATACTACCTACAACGTTACGGATTTGGGAAAAATTCAATTTCCCGAATTCGAAGGATTTATGGTTGAAGAAATAGATTTACCGGCAAATCAGCAAATGCAGATCGAAAATTTCAACGGGCGCAATTACTATACGGCCGATTTGCGTAAAACACTCCTTTTCCCTCAAAGATCCGGAAAAATTACTATTCCGAGCGGACGCATCGAGATGGTTTTTTCAGTTCCTTCCGGCCGAAGAATCGAAAGTTTTTTCGGTTCGCAGGAAGTAATGGTTGATGTAAAAAAAGCTTTGGTTACCAATCCGGTTACGATTGATGTCAAACCGCTTCCGGATGATAAGCCCGAAAGCTTCACGGGAGCTGTAGGCCAATTTACTTTCCGACCCTCCATAAGTACGCAACAAACCAGAGCAAATGAACCGATTACGCTCACGCTCGAAATCAGTGGAACCGGAAATTTAAAATTGATTCAGAATCCAAAAATCGAATTTCCATCAAATTTCGAAGTTTACGATCCGACAGTTGAAAATAAAGTACAAGTAACGGCTAATGGTCTTTCGGGAACGAAAAAAATACAATATCTCGTTATACCTCGTTATGAAGGCAAATATACAATTCCTGCGATTGAATTTTCTTATTTTGATTTGTCAACTCGATCCTATAAAATTCTGAAATCGCCCGAATATTCCATCGAAGTTGCCAAAGGTGATCCATCTAAGGCCAATGCCAGCAGCTATATTAATCAGCAAAGTGTGAAAGTTGAAGAGGATATTCGTTTCCTTAAAATCGGTCAGCCAACATTTCATTCCAAAAACGAGTTTTTTGTCGGCTCTTTCGTTTATTGGCTTTGGTATATAATTCCGCTTACATTGTTTATATGCCTTTATATCGTTTATCGAAAACAGGCCGAGCAGAATGCCAATGTTGCCTTGATGCGCAACCGGCAGGCCAACAAAGTAGCCACAAAGAGACTCAGGATGGCTGACAGGTTTTTGAAAGAGCATCGTAAGGAAGAGTTTTATGATGAAGTTTTAAGAGCTCTGTGGGGGTATTTCAGTGACAAACTATCCATTCCTCTGGCTCAATTATCGAGGGAAAATGTTGGCGCTGAATTGTACAAGCAAGGTATTGATGAATCGCTTATTACCACCTTCATGCAGATACTCGATGCCTGCGAGTTTGCTCGTTACGCTCCTGCAGAATCCGACCATGCGATGGATCAGTTGTATAATCAGACAATTGAAGCAATTGGAAAAATGGAGAATCAATTAAAAACAAACGGTAAAAAATAAGTTTATGAAAACGAAATCTATACATACGGCTTTTACCATTTTTTTGGCTTCTTTTCTTTTTTTCTTTGTTTCGGTTTCCGCTCAAAGTAAAACAGGTGTTGAAGCTGCGGAAGAAGCTTATCGTGCCGGTAATTTCAAGAAAAGTATTGACTTATACGAAGGAGTAGTTGCACAATATCTTTCCGAAGGAAAGGAATCGCCCGAAATTTATTATAATCTTGGTAATGCCTATTTTCGTGATGGACAGATAGCAAAAGCTATACTCAATTACGAACGGGCGCTTCTACTGGATCCGGGAGATGGAGATATTCGTCATAATCTACAATTTGCCCGTATGCGCATTGAAGACAAAATAGATGTATCAGGAACGTTCTTTCTTTCGAATTGGTTTCATTCTGTTCAAAATATTTTCAATTCAAATCAATGGAGTAAATTTGCTATTGTTTCCTTTTTGGTCTTTCTGCTCTGTTTAGCCGGATATCTGTTCTCAAGAATGTTATGGCTCAAAAAGACTTCTTTTTATGTCGGTTTATTTGCCCTGCTGCTTACTATCGTTGCCAATGTTTTTGCTTTCAATCAAAAAAAATTACGTCTTCATCGCGAAACAGGTATTGTGATGTCGGCGGCCGCGTCTATTAAAACATCGCCCGATATCAATAGTAAGGAAATATTTCAGCTTCATGCCGGGACTAAAGTTAGAATAAAAGGGACAGACGCCAACTGGTATGAAATTCAAATTGCAAATGGAAGTGTCGGATGGATTCCAAAGGAACTTGTAGAAATAATATGAATCAATATGAACGAATTTATAGATCAATTTCTCCCGGTAGAACGCCATCTTTTTTTTGTGCTCAATGGGAGCGATTCTCCATTCCTGGATAATCTCATGTGGACATATACTAGACCTATTGCATGGATGCCTCTTTTTTTGTTTCTGATATTCATGATGTTCTATAAAACATCGTATAAAGAAGCCATTCTGACGCTCGTTCTTTTTCTATTGGTTTTTGGCATTTCCGATTTTGTTTCTTCTTCTGTATTCAAGCCGCTTTTTCATCGCTTCAGGCCTACTCATTATCCGGGTTTCGAGGAATATATCGATATAGTTCGCAATTATCGTGGAGGGAAGTACGGCTTCATTTCGGGGCACGCATGTACAAGTTTTGGAATTGCAACTTTTATTTCGTTGATATTTCGCTATAAATGGGTTACGATTACATCCATGCTTTGGGCTCCTATCAACAGCTATTCCCGTATTTATTTGGGGGTGCATTTTATCTCTGATATCGTTGCCGGTGCAATTGTGGGAGCTATGATCGCATTTTTGTTTTTTGAATTGTATAAATGGGTTCGGCGTAAATATTTTCATGTCGAATTAACTAAGTCGATACAATCGGTTTATAATGAACAAAGTGCAAAAATAATTGCGATTTGCATTCCCTGCTATATTTTATTGCTTCTTGCCCTTAGTCCGTTTTTATATCGATAACGGATTATTGTTTTGAAATTTTTTCATTAAATAATTGCTTATATCTAAACTTTTCCGTATGTTTAAAGCGTGATAAAAAAGTAGCTATTATTAATCATAAAAAAATTAAAGAGCCATGGCAAAAACTCTCACATTTAATGAATTACGATCTTTTAAAGACAAATTGCCTGACGGAAGTATGCACAAAATTGCAGACGAGTTAGAGCTTGATATCGAAACAGTACGTAATTATTTCGGTGGTCATAATTATAAATACGGTTCAAGTGTGGGTATTCACATCGAACCGGGTCCCGATGGAGGAATAGTAGTATTGGATGATACAACTATCTTTGACAAGGCATTGGAAATTTTAGGCCTTTCGGATTATCCCGAAACGCCTGTTGAAGAAGATCGTGTGTAGAAAATAAAACTAAACTTTTCAGAATCCAATATTGTTCTATTGTAAGAAGAATATTGGATTTGTCATTTTCAAATATACCGCATTATGGAAAACAATGAAAACAACAAGCAAACAGGTGATGAACTTGTAACGGTAGCGATCCACACCTACGGAAAGGCCCAGATCTTGAAATCGATACTCGAATCGGAGGGTATTCCTGCAGTTCTGAACAGCGTGAGTATCATTCAGCCAAATCCGGCAGGGCAAGTGCGCGTGAGAATCAATTCGAGAGATCTGCCCAAAGCTTTAGCCATAATTGAGAATGTAGATTTATCTTACGAAACATCTTCTGCAGAGAAAGTTGAGGAAGATAATCATAAAACTTCAAAAGAGATTTTGGTGCCGATTGATTTTTCTGCACCCTCAATGAAAGCATGTGAGTTCGCTTTTAGGCTGGCAAACGATCTCCACTGTCATATCAAATTGATGCACGCATATTTTTCACCGTACTATCCTATGGCTATTCCTTTTGGGGATACTTTCGCTATTCAGGCTCCTGACGAAGAATTATACAAAAACATCCATAAGAAAGTAGAGGCCCAGATGGAAGAATGGACGAAAACATTACAAAATAAAATTCAAGCAGGATCGTTGCCTGATATCCATTATTCAACTCTTTTAGTCGAAGGTCTTCCCGAAGAGGAAATTATCAATTATTCTCGCAAGGTCAAACCCACAGCTATTGTGATGGGAACAAGAGGTAGTAGCGAGAGGGATTTGGATTTGATCGGAAGCGTTACCGCTGAAGTGATTGAAGGCTGTCGAACTCCAATTTTTGCCATTCCGGATGATGCGCCAGATAAGCCTTTGAGTGAGATGACCAAAATTGCCTTTCTTACCAATTTCAGAGAACGCGAATTTGTAGCATTCGAGCGATTGATGAAATTAATAGGAGACCGACATATCGAAGTTTATATTCTACATATCAGTAAGAAAGATGATCTATGGAATGAAATAAAGTTATCAGGGATGAAGAATTATCTTAAAGAAAAATATCCTCATCTCGAGATTCATTATAAGCTGATTGATAGTGCTAACGATAGGTTAGAAGTGGCAATAGATAATTTTGTGAAAGAAAATCAAATCGATATGATATCTATGTCAAGTTCGAGGAGAAATATTTTTGCCAGAATGTTTAATCCCGGATTGGCTCGAAGAGTTATATTCCATTCGAAAACACCTTTGCTCGTGCTCAAGAATTGAAAACAAAAAAGGAATCCATAGGGATTCCTTTTCATTTTTAAAAAACGGAAAACTTATTTTTTATTTTAATCCGAGTTTTGTCTTTACAAGAGGGGTTGCATCTTCGGAAGTGTTGTGTATATACACAATCTGCGAAGCCTGAGTCGCTATGTCGAAGATGTAAGCATATCCTTTTTCGTCGCCGACGGCTTTGATAGCATCAGCAATTTTTTTGTTTACGGGAGCAACGAGTTTCTGGTATAATTCCTGTTGTTCCTTGTCACTGTTTTGCAAAAATTGTTGATAACGTTCTTGAATTTGAATCAGTTGTTTTTGCTGATCCTGTTTCACTGCATCGCTGACGGTAGTGGTGTTAGCCGCTTTGCTAAATTCATCCAGTTTTGTGTTGTACTCTGTTTGGAGAGCTTCAGCATTTTTCCTCACTTGTTCCTGCTTGTCATTCAACTGTTTTTCAATGTCCGGAACCTCGGGCATCGCCATAAAAATTTCCTGTGAATTGATATAGGCAATTTTTCCGCTTTGAGCAAAAATTGCCATAGGCACTAGTGCAGCAATTAAAATAATAAGTTTTTTAAGCATAATGAATTTGTATTCGTTGTTAATATTTTGTATTGTTTTTGTTGAATTGCGAGCAAAGATAAACGATTTATTTTTAATATCCTAACTTAGCCAATACTTGGTCGCTGATATCGATGTCGGGTGATGCAAAAATAATGGGGTTGGCAGAAGCTCTGTCAATGACAATTTTATATCCTGAAGAAATCGATATTTCTTTTACAGCGTTATAAATCTCATCCTGAATTGGTTTCATGAATGCTTCTCGTTGTTTAAACAAATCGCCTTCTGGTCCGAAATATTTCGTACGAAGTGTTTGCAATTCTTTCTCCTTGGCTACAATTTCGTTTTCTCGAGCAGTTTTTTCGGAAGGGCTTAGTTTAGCTAAATCGGCCTGATATTTTTTATACATTGATTCCACTTCGCCGGCTAAAGCGTCAATTTCGCTTTGCCATTTTGCAGAAGTCGTTTCCAATTGTTTGTTGGCATTTTCGTATGATGGAATTTTTTTTAGAATGTATTCCATGTCAATCAGTGCATACTTCTGTGCAAAAGTATTTTGTAAGCCAAGTATGCAGAAAATTCCTGCAAATAAAAGTATTTTTTTCATTGCTGTTAATGTTACTGTTTCATTTACTAAATATGACACTGGTTTTTGAGTTTTGTTTATTAGCTCATGGTGTAAATATTGTTAAACGACTCTCAGGTCAGAATTCTTGTCCAATAATGAAATGAAACTGACTTCCTCCGTAGGATCGCGAGCCGTTGATAGGATCAAATCCATACGCCCAGTCAATACCCATCAAGCCAATCATTGGGAGAAAAATACGTGCACCTACACCGGCCGATCGTTTCAAATCGAAAGGATTGAATTCGTTGAGGGTTTTCCATCCATTACCAGCTTCAACGAAAGCTACGCCATAGATAGTGGAATTGGGTTCTAGGATGAACGGATAACGAAATTCCATTCCAAATCGAGTATAAGCTCTACCTTCCATAACGATTGAATTGTTTTCGTATCCTCTAAGAGCAATATTCTCGGTGGCAAAAGAGCTTGAGTATCCTGACATACCGTCACCCCCAACGTCAAAGGTTTCGAAAGGTGTTATTTTGTGTTTGTTATAATGTCCGACAAGGCCCAATTCTACACGCGTTGCAATGACGGGAGTCCGTTTTACAGTGAGCGATGTGAGAGGCGTGAAAGTGCGTATTTTGAGTTTCCACTTATGATATTCATTCCATGTATATTTCGAAGGATCTTCATATCCCATCGCATCTGTTCTCATGTTAGCATAATCTTTCCCGTCCCATAATGAAAAAGGAGGAGTAATATTCGCCGAAAGTGAGAATTGCGATCCGGTACGTGTATAAATTGGGTTATCAATCGAATTTCGAGATAATGTCAGATTGAGCGAAATACTATTGCTCACGCCTGTCAGAAAAGGAAATGAGTTGTATCCATACCAGTTTTTGAGGCTATATCGCTGATAAGCCAGTTCTCCCTGTAGCATGAAGTAATCATCCGGCCATTCAAGTCTTTTTCCGTAGCCTGCCGAAATACCGAAAATGCTGAATACTTTATCGGGATCAGCTGCGTATTGTGCCATATCTTCATATCCATAGCCTCCGTAGCCATAGCCATACCCTCCGTAGCCATAGCCGTAGGGATTATACATGCCATAATTGGCCATGCTGTTGGAGTAATAGTTGGAATTCATGCCGGTGTAGCGTGAATAGTAGGCCCCGACAGAGAAATTGTTTGGACGTTTTCCCCCAAACCATGGTTCAATGAAAGAAAATTGGTATGATTGGTAATATTGACCGTTAGTTTGTGCACTCAGGATGAGCGTTTGTCCATCGCCCTGCGGGATGAATCCTCTGTATGACCCCGGATTGAGAAGGTTTCTTACAGAGAAGTTGTTCAGTTTTAAACTTAGTTTGCCAACCAATCCGGTAACACCCCATCCGGCAGAAAATTCTATTTGATCGTTTCCTTTCGAAGTAAGAGGGAAACCAATGTCAACAGTGCCGTCGTCGAAATTGGGATTTATGTCTGGTTGAAGATTTTCGGGATCGAAATGTCCGGTTTGAGCCAATTCGCGCATTGATCTGATAACGTCTTCCTGACTGTAAACCGCTCCTGGCTTTGTCCTTAATTCCCTACGAATTACATCTTCGTAAAGGCGATCGTTTCCTGAAATAATCACACGCTTAATAGTGGCTTTTGGTCCTTCTATAACACGAAGTTCAAGATCCACAGAATCATTTTCGATATTTACTTCAACCGGTTCTATGTTCGAGAAAAGGTATCCGTTGTTTTTATAAAGGTTTACCACGGCATCATCGTCGCGAAGCAAACGTTCTTGAAGTTTCTTTTGATTGTAAATATCACCTTCGGACATATTAAGCATTCGACTCAAGTCGTATGAATTGTAAATGGTATTTCCAACCCAGTTGATAGAGCGCACGTGATAAAGTGGACCTTCTTCAACCTTGATATCGATGTTGACAGTTTTTTCGTCATGTTTATATACCGAATCCCAAACTATTTCGGCGTCTCGATAACCAAGTTCGTGATATTTCTCGATGAGGTTTTTCTTGTCGTTTTTATATTCTTCTTCAACAAATTTTTTCGTTTTGAACAGATTTTTGAGTTTCCCTTTTTCGTTTGTTTTTTTCATCGCCCCTTTCAGTTTATTGTCCGAAACGGCTGTATTTCCAATTATGTTGATCCTATGAACGCCGATTTTTTCCTTTTTATCAACGTTAATTTCAAGAATAACTTGATTTTTGCCCGATTCATCAGGTTTTTGATTAATGCTTACTACTGCGTCTTTAAATCCTTTTTCGTCAAAATATTGTTTGATAATGAGTTTGGCTCTGTCAATTTGATTGGGTGTAATCTGATTCCCTTTCACCATACCTATTTTTTTGTCGATATCTTCACGTTCGCCTTTTTTCATCCCAAAATAATGTATATCGGAAATTCGTGGGCGATCAGTGAGTCTTATTTCGAGCCACACACTATCTCCCTCAATTTTATCGGCCAAAATTTTAATATCGGAAAATAAACCTTGTTTCCAAAATCTTTCTAGTGCGTTTGTTATTTCGGGGCCCGGAATACTTATTTTGCTTCCTACCGATAATCCCGAAAACCCGATCAGTACGAAGCTTTGGTCCTGATACATGGTATTTTCGATGCCGGTAACCTTGATGTCGGCAATGGTATATTGCTTGGGTGTGGCTGTGTAATTGATAACAGGTTTAGCTTCATCCGATCCTGGCTTGAATTGGTTTGTATGATCGCCAACACTGATATTTACACTGTCTTTGATTTGGTTATCGGTAGTTTGCCGTAAGGTGTCTTGAGCAAATGTAACTGCCTGAAAAGAGATAGTAAAAAATATGATAGTTGTGTAAAGCGTTTTCTTCAACATTGCCTTAATGATTGTGTTGAACGTAAAAATGATCTTGAATTATGAATTTTTTTCTGATTCTATTTGTTCGCTTGTCTTTCCGAATCGTCGTTCTCTTCTTTGATAATCAACTATAGCTTCGTAAAAGTTTTCTTCGCGAAAATCGGGCCAAAAAGTATCGGTAAAGTAAAACTCAGTGTAAGCAGCCTGCCAAAGCAAGAAGTTGCTCATACGTAATTCTCCTCCCGTTCGAATCATTAGGTCCGGATCAGGAATATCTTTGGTGGTGAGATATTGCGAAAATAAAGTTTCATCGATATCGTCTTCTGATATTTTTCCGCTTCGAACGTCTTTTATCAATAGTTTTGTTGCGTGAACGATTTCCCATTTCGAAGAATAGCTGAGCGCTAGTACAAGCATTAATTTGTCTCCTTTCGAAGTAACTTCTTCACATTCTTTGAGCGCAAGACGCGTTTTTTCGGGAAGACGGTTAGTGTCACCAATACTCTTTACTCTGACATTATTTTTTATCAAATTATCTTCTTCCTGTCTTATAGCAAATACCATCAAATCCATCAGAGCGTTTATTTCTTCATCGGGACGGCACCAATTTTCTGTGGAAAAAGCGTAAATCGTAACGAATTTTACATTTGCATTAGATGCCGCTTCCACAACACTTCTTACCGAATTGATGCCCTCCCGATGTCCATCTGCCCTGTCAAGCCCATGAACTTTAGCCCATCGTCCGTTGCCGTCCATGATAATGGCAACGTGCTCGGGCGACTTAGATTTGTCTATCTTCTCTAAAAGCGACATTTTTTTTGATTCCTCTATTGTTGTTAATTACCTTCCATGACAAGGATCGTCTTTCAGACCAAACTCCCATGACATAAAAAGTAGCGTTAGCGAATACCAATCTTGATTTTTTAGGACACTGCTTTTGATCCCAAAAGGTGCATCGAGGCTGAAATCCTGATGCTTGTCGGGCGCATCCAAATTGTCTCCGAACAACTTTCTCATCGAAAATTCTAAACCTAAATTGAGTCTGTTTCTCAACTTATATTTAAATCCAATTCCGATTGGAACATTAGCATTGAAAAACAGTTGATCGCCGGTTGCAACCGTAATCCCTGCGCCCGTAAACAAATAAGGCGTATAAGGTTTTGTCCCCAAATAGCCATATTTGTCGCTGTAAGGGAAAAAGTTAAATTCAATTTGTGAGCCCAGTTCTACAAAAGTCCTGTCGAATGAGACATTCATATTTGAAGGAAAGACATTTTGTGCATCAGCTGTGCTCCCCGATAGAAGTCCGGCTATCAAATCGCCCTTAATCGCCCAATGAAAATTGACATTATATCGATAAATACCTCCTATTGTTGCACCAGGGTTTAAAAATAATTTAGTTTTGTTCGCGTCACCCATGTATGATGACATTCCCCCGATGATTCCCAATTCGTGAGCATATTCTTGAGAGAATAAATTTTTGGGCAGCAGGATCGCGTGCATACATACCATAAAAGAGAACACTATTTTTCCATTCATTTTTATGAATTGTTTTTTGTGTTCTTAATTAAACGCGAAAATTCATCGAAAATTATTTTTTTCGCTGCAGTAATAAAAAATCTGTCAATTCACGGCCAATCTGTTGAGTCGTCCTCGCCAGACTTCGGTAAACTGAGTATTTGTATTGGATATTCCGCCGAATATCCAAATATTATTATTCGTATCTACTACAATTGATGCCTCTTGACGATAAAAGAAATTGTCTGGAAGTGCCTGATTGCTTTCAACTTCATTCCATGTGATTCCGTTATTCTTCGAAATCATTAGTTTAGCCTCTTCATCGTTTCCGGTCGTAAGTAAATATACCTTGTCGTCATATCCAAACAGTGTGCTACCTTGGGTTTGAAATGCAGGTTGAATCGACGTCCATGAAATTTTGTTGCCATCTTCCTGCAGGATCCATATTTTGTTGTTTGGTGATCCGCTTGTCGTTTTTCCTCCCGAAATGATATAATATTTTGATGAAAATACTTTCGACTTTGAAATAGATATACAGGAAAATTCCGTAGTTGGAAAATTGGCAAAATCGATGTTTGAATTTTTAATGCTGAAAGACATAAAATCATCGTATCTGGTTTTGGCAAATTTCAATTGCCCGTTCACGTCAAGGATTGTCAAAACCGAATCAGGGGTATTCGGTGAAACGGCATAAAGAGCTTTTACCGTATGAGGCGATAAAATTTTATTCCACGAAATTCCGTTGTTTGAGCTATATATATTATTTTCGGTATCGAGGGCGTAGGCCGTGTATATGTTTCCGTTCGTAAGATTCGGAGAATATCCGCACATGATAGAGGGGACGATTGTGTTGTTAGGCAATGACGAAATGGATAAATTTTGCCATGCTACAGATCCAGGAGAGGTAGTTTGAGCCAATTGAATACCTGTCGAAGTTTTGTAAAAAGTAAGAAAAGTATCATCTATTAAGATGGTTTTTTGTTCGACGAAAGGTGACGCAATGTAGCTTTCCTGTAGTTTCGTCCAGGTCAGAATATCGGGATCCTGCTGATGAATATTTAATTTGAAATCGTACCTTTTAAAAGTTGTCTGATCCTGAGCGGTTACTTCAATGGTTTTCAAACGATCTATTGCGACGGAATCGGTCGAATTCCAAAAATAAATACTGTCGGGATTGCTGAGATAGAATTTTATGGCGGAGGCATAAGCTGTCGTAATGGATAACTTTGCATTTTTAGGTTCGAATCCGAATTCAAGGGAGTCGCGATTAAAAATCTTTGAGTTAAGTTGATCAATCGAAAATTTTGTATTTGCCAATGTGCCTGTAGAATCATAAGCTGCCGAAGCCGAAAATGAGTAAATCTGTGCGTCTTTCAATGCTTCGGATGAAACTTGATCCGAATTTAAACAGGAAGAAAAGATGGCTATTCCGAAAAATAAAATGCTCCAGAAGATATATTTATAACTCATTTGTTTTAAAAGCGATAATCTCTTAAATATTTAAGTAATGCAAAAGTATGAAGTTTTTTCGCTTCCACCACACTTAAAACGATATTTAAAGAAATTTTCGAGTTATTTTGTTCTTTATGTGTAGTTGAATCGAACCCAAATATTTATTGACTTCTATTTCGTCTCCGTAAATTTTTGGCGAAAGAACTCCATTCCCTAATTTCTTTTGGGATATTTCCACAAATGCCTCATCCCACAAATTGCTTTTAATGAACGAATTGAGTAATCTTGCACCACCTTCAATCAAAACAGAACAGATGCCTTCGGAGTATAGCGATTTTATAATCTGCTCATTGACATTGTCTGTGAAATCGATGCGAATAGGTTTCACATTTTTCACCGGATAATCATCACTTTCGGTGAATACAATGGTGGGTGCCTCATCATCGAAAACGAATGAAGATGCCTGTAATTTTCGTTTTCGGTCGATCACAATTCGAGTCGGATTATTTCCAAACCAACGACGTGCCGTCAATCGTGGGTTGTCCATAATCACGGTATTGGTGCCCACCATGATCCCTTGAACGCGGGTACGGAATTTATGAACAATGGTATGCGTGAGTTCATTTGAAATTTTCGCTGGAGGATTTTCGAGTAAAGAAGCGCGCTGATGATCGATGAATCCGTCTTTTGATTGTGCCCATTTCAAAATGATGTAAGGTCTATTACAAAGTTGATTTGTGAAAAAAACTCGGTTTTGCTCTTTAGCTTCTTTTTCCATCACGCCTACTGTTACGTCGATTCCTGCTTGTTTCATTTTCTGAATGCCATTGCCTGAAACAAGAGGATTTGGATCGGGAGTGGCAATTACCACACGAGGAATTTTTTTTTCGATAATCAGATCGGCGCAAGGTGGCGTTTTTCCATAATGAGAACATGGTTCGAGTGAAACATACATGGTCGATTGGGGCAAAAGAGAATCTTCTTGCACCGATAGAATAGCGTTGACTTCGGCATGAGGGCCTCCGTAATGTCGATGATAACCTTCGCCGACAATTCGATCTTTGTGAACGATAACTGCCCCTACCATAGGATTGGGATATGTGAACCCTTCCCCTTTTTGCGCCAATTGAAGACACCGATTCATATATGTCGCTTGTACATCCATTTTTCTTATCTTTGTTCGTTCAACTTTTTGTATCATGCAAGATCCGTCAATCTACATATTAAGCCAACTATCTGGAGTTTATCCGAAAAGCGAAATCAATTACTTGATACGAATTATTCTGCATGAAGTTTGCGGCCTTTCAACCACAGATATTGCATTGCACAAATTTAGTGATTTATCGGATACACAATTTGCCAACATTATAGAAATTACCTCGCGATTGCGTAATCACGAGCCGATTCAATATATTTTAGGCAAAACGGAATTTTATGATATTCACTTGCAGGTAAATCCATCGGTACTTATTCCTCGACCAGAAACAGAAGAACTGATCGATTGGATTTTGTCCGAAAAAAAATCTTTTCGTCATATTCTTGACATTGGAACCGGCAGTGGATGTATTGCCATTGCTTTGGCTAAAAATATTTCCAAGTCCGAAGTTGATGCGTGGGATGTTTCGCCTGCGGCGTTGGAAACGGCGAATGTGAATGCGAAAAACAACAATGTCCGAATAAATTTCAGTCGAGTTGACATTTTAAACGATGAAATTGAATATAAAACGTATGATTTGATCGTTAGCAATCCACCTTATGTTGCAGAAAGTGAAAAACAGATGATGGAACCCAATGTGCTCAATTTTGAGCCTCATTTGGCACTCTTTGTTGCCGATAGCGATCCATTGATTTTTTATCGAAAAATTTCCGATATAGCCATAAAGCTACTCATTCCCGGCGGCGAACTTTTTTTCGAAATAAATCGTGCAAAAGGAAATGATATTGCTTCTTTGCTCAAGCAAAAAGGTTTTGTCGATGTGCAATTGCGGGAAGATTTGTCGGGAAACGAGCGAATGATTAAAGCCGTGAAAAGATGATAGCGCCCAAAATACAATTGTCGGAAGAAAAAATATTTGCAAGAATGGCAACCCTATGCGCAAAGCGCGAAAGTTGCAAATCGGAGATTCTAAAAAAACTCGATAGATATGATTTGGAAGAACATGCTAAGAAGCGTATTATAACAAAACTGGAAAAAGAAAATTACCTCAACGAAAAGCGTTATTGCCGCAGTTTCATTCATGACAAACATCAGTTCAACAAATGGGGACGCACAAAAATAGAATTTGCCTTGCGGCAAAAGCAAATTCCTTCGGAAGTAATTGTTTCGGCTTTTTCCGAATTTCCCGCTTCGTATTTTGGCGAACCCCTTTTGGAATTGCTCCGCCGAAAATCGAAAACGATACGAACAAAAAACGATTTCGATAAACGTACAAAGTTGATCCGATATGCTTTAGGAAAAGGCTATACAATGGATGAAACGCTGCGTTGCCTGGATAGTTTGTTTGATAAAAATCAACATTGAAAGATGAACTTTACATCGATATTTGACGAATTTCTCGGACTTTTTTTCCCTGATAGCTGTGTTGTTTGTGGCGAGCCATTGTTGCTGGCTGAAGAAAATATATGCCTGTCGTGTTTACTCAAATTGCCACGAACCAATAATTTTCTGGAGGCGGAAAATGTTGCCGAAAAGTTGCTAGCTGGCCGTTTTCCTTTCGAACACATTGCAACTTTCTGTAATTTCACAAAAGGAGGGATTTTGCAACCCATCATCCATCAGATCAAATACAACGGAAGGGCTCATCTCGGTGAAACTTTAGGGATGTTGTTCGGACGTGATTTGGCAGGGAGTGATTTTTTGTCTCCCATTCAACTTATTATTCCCGTACCACTCCATCCTAAAAAGCAAAAACTGCGTGGCTACAATCAAGCCGAAATGATCGCGCACGGAATTTCGAAAGCTACAAACATTCCGCTTTCGACAAACAATCTGATACGAATTGTTCACAATCCGACGCAAACAAAAAGAAATAAAATGCAACGTTGGGAGAATGTGAAAGATATCTTTACCGTAAATCATCCCGAAGAGTTTGAAAATAAGCATATTTTGTTGGTAGATGACATCATTACTACCGGATCGACAATCGAAGCTTGTGCTCACGCGCTTTTGACATCGGTTAGCATAAAAATAAGTATTGCCACCATAGGCGAGGCCATTTGATGAGAAAAATTCATCACACTACAATTTCGGTTAACTTGAAAAATATTTGACCAAAATAACTACTTTTGTAAACAAATTTTCGTTTAAACAGATAAAGAAATGAATACTATTCATCGGTTGACAGCCGAAAAACTCTTAAAGATAAAAGCAGTAAAGCTTCAGCCTTCCAATCCTTTTACTTGGGCTTCCGGCTGGAAATCGCCCATTTATTGCGACAATCGCAAATTGATGTCATATCCTTCGATTCGTAATTTCATCAAAATACAGTTTGCACGCGTTATTCTCGAAAAATATCCGCAAGTGGATGCCATAGCAGGTGTTGCTACCGGTGCTATCGCCCCGGGTGCTTTGGTTGCCGATTTGCTGGGACTTCCGTTCGTATATATTCGTTCTACACCAAAAGATCACGGATTGGAAAATCTTATCGAAGGCGATTTAAAACCCAATCAGAAAGTAGTCGTTGTGGAAGACCTTGTTTCAACCGGTGGAAGCAGCCTAAAGGCCGTTGAAGCGATTCGCCGTGATGGATCGGATGTGTTGGGAATGGTCGCGATTTTTACATATGGATTTCCAATAGCTGAAAAAAGCATGAAGGAAGCCCGGGTAGAGCTTACGACCTTATGCGATTACGATGCAATTCTCGACGAAGCTCTTCGCACGGACTATATAGATCAGGCTGAATTGAAAATTCTTCAAGACTGGCGAAAGGAACCCGAAAAATGGGGCGGCAACGACAAAAAATCGAAATGATGGCAGAATTTGTGAGTGATACCAAAACTATTCCATACGGCGACGAAACTGTTTTCGCTGCATTATCGGACTTAAGTAAACTTGAACAAATAAAAGACAAAATACCTGACGATAAAATCAAAGATTTCACTTTCGATAGCGATAGCTGTTCTTTTGGTATCGATCCTATAGGGCAGGTTAAGTTTTCAGTCGTCGAACGTCAACCAAATAAGTTGGTAAAGTTTAAATCGGAAAATTTACCCTTCGACGTTTTTTTGTGGTTGCAATTGGTTGGCAAGCACGAAAATGACACGAAAATGCGTCTGACAGTTAAAGCCGATTTGAATCCGATTATGGAATCGATGGTTTCGAAGCCATTAAAACAGGCCGTTGATCAAGTTGCTGACTTACTTTCACGATTGCCTTACGATAAAATCTAACAAACCGAATTTGCGTTCGGTTTGTTAGTTTAATGTTTTCTTATTCTGAAAGCTGTGTTTGGCATGATTTAATGCGAAGTAATTTTTTTCAGAACGGCGGTTCTCAAAAGAGAAAGTTGCCCGCCTATGAAAAACATTTCAATCGCAAGTAAGAGATCTTCCGGTATTCCTTCATAAAGGTCTAAGCTCAACATTATGCTTATGAAACCTTCTAAGTTGTTGTGAGACATAAAGTAGCATAACCTTAGTAATTCGAGAATATAGAACTCTGAATATGAAATTGTTTCTCGGAAAGGGAAAAATTCGGAAAACTCGAGCCATGTTTCATCCGGCACAATCATTTTATTTTTAAATTGTTCCATAAGGAATTGTGCCTTCAAAAGAGGGAAATCGGGATATTTATCGAAATATTCTTTAACTTTTTTTGCTCTTTTGTTCTTATTTTTTTCATCAATAATTTCGTAATAGAGTACAAATGGAATTTTGCCCCATTTCTTACGAATGTATTTCAACATTTTTTCTTTGTTGGCAGTTGTCAGATAATTCAAGTCCTTCTCGGTAAATGGTTGGTCAGGAGCTAATCCGAGCGATTCGCGACTGATTAAATCGGCAATCTGAATTTTTTCAGACTCTTCTTGCCATTTTTTTAGCCATTCATCAACTAAATCCTTCTTAACAATATCTTTTTTTAAAACATCGATAAGAACCATCAACTTTGTGGCATCCGGTATAAAACTGTCGTCATTCAATAGTTCATTCTCATCTAAAAAATTAGTAAACTCTAAAAAAAGCTTGGCATTTTCTTCAAACGAATTAGATAAATATTCGGAATAATTATCCTCAAAATCTTTATCGTCAATACCCTCATCGTCAAAATCTTCATCCATTTCATCAGATAACAGATAATCATAATTGTTCGGCCCGACTTCTTTATCGAGATGATTCAAAATCTGCCTTGCCTTAGCATCCGAATCTATTTCTCCCTGGATGTAATAAGGTCTGCCATTTTCATCGCCACAGGCAATATCGATAAGAGGAATTTTTTCATCGTCTTCTTCGAGCATGTATTGCGTGATTGACTCAAAATCTTTATGAGGCTTAAACCCTATTTCTTCCGCAAATTCTAAAGCAGCAAATATAATGTTGTGAACAAGATTGTATTCAACCACTGACATAGACATGGTTTCAGTAAATTTCTCGATCATCTCATCATATTCCCATTTCGAAATATTAAATCTGAAAAATGTGTCTTTTACTCCTAAGCATAACAAATCAACCAAATAAAAACATACAGTAAGGTTACCATTTATATGCTCTCTGGAGATAATGATATAGGCCAATCCGCTATCGTCCCAGCCGTCGTTGATTAAGCATTGGGATAAAGGCAGATTTCGAGCACGTTGACGAATATAATTTTCGGGAGACAAAATTTGCTGACGGGTTTGTTTTTTGGTCATCTTGCTAATTTTAAATATTTATGTGCAAAGATAAGAATCTAAGATTTCTCAAAAATGAAGCAACGATATTTATTTTGCATATTGGTAAAAACTCCCTCAATTTTCTTGCAGAATTGATCAGTAAATCTCGAAATTGGATAATACCGGACACGCTTTAGAATCGCGAATGGTTACTTTTATTTTTTGTGTCTCAATTGGATCGATTTTCAAAATTCTTTTGTAGCCAATGGTTGTTCCCTGTGCAATTTGGTTCCATTGATTATTTTCAAAAGCTTCAACCGCGAACGATTTGACACGTTGACCGAGTTTGATATATTCCTGCAAAACGATATATGAAACTTCTTTCGGTTCTTTCAAATCGATTACGAAACTTGCCGTTTTGGTGTGGTCGTCAGTTGCCCAATAAGTGTCTTTGTCTCCGTCAACAAGATTTTTGGCAGCATAAGTTTTGGATTTTCCACGAACATTATCGGCTTTGATGGTAGCATTTTTTGCTAAGTTATTGGCAAATATCGAATCTCGAATATGTTTGAATCCTAACAACGATTTTACGTCATTTTCATGAATCAATCCACGACGATCAGGAGGTACATTGAGCAACAATACCGATCCTCTTCCGACGGAGGTCAGATAGATTTCGAAAAGACGTTCGGGCGATTTCACGAGCGAATCTTCTCTTTGATGATAAAACCATCCCGGACGGATAGAAACGTCCACTTCCGCAGGAATCCAACGTGTTCCGTCTTCAGATCCGGTGCGCAAGAGATTTTCAATATTGGCCTTGCCTGGGTAGAGGGTATCGGGAGTAATTGTGTTCCAATTGGTTTCACCGGCTTGTCCTTGTTCGTTGCCCACCCATCGAATATCCGGTCCGGCATCGCTGAAAAAAAGTACTTGCGGTTGCATTTGTCGAACCATTTCGAGCGTTTTTGGCCAATCATAATAGGTTTCACGATCAATCTGCCTAACTTCTCTTTTTCCGCCATAATAACCGTCGCCTCCGTTTGCACCGTCGAACCACATTTCGAAAATGGGACCATAATTGGTGAAGAGTTCTTTGAGTTGGTTGCGATAGTAGGTGATATATTCGGGCTTGCCATAATCTTTGTGATTGCGATCCCATGGCGAAAGGTAAACACCGAATTTCAGTCCGTATTTTTTAGCCGATTCGCTCATTTCCTTCACAATATCTCCTTTCCCGTTTTTGTATGGGCTGTTTTTGATCGAATGTTCCGTATAAGCCGATGGCCACAGACAAAACCCGTCGTGATGTTTACAGGTAAGTATTGCACCTTTCATTCCCGCATCTTTGAGTGTTGAAATCCATTGATCGGTATTTAAGTTCGTAGGATTGAAAATGCTCTCTTTTTCGTCGCCATAGCCCCATTCCAGGTCGGTAAAGGTATTTGTCGTGAAATGTATGAAAGCGTTTGTCTCCATTTCATGCCAGGCGAGTTGTTCATTCGTTGGAACCGGCAAAACCGGCGACGGAGGATCGACGGATTTAACGGAGTTACAAGAAGGGTGTAAAAATACGATCACAATCAACAAATTTGATTTAAACTTGAAAAATTTCATAAGTGACGTTGTGTTTATAATGTTATACTTCTTTTGAAAGCGCGATTTCCATACCATGCGACGACGGCAAAGCAAATAAACGGGAGTATGAACGAGGCATTGACTGCCGGAAAAGATGATCCGATCGTTCCCATATCGATTATGCTTGCTTGAAGGGGGGGTAGGATAGATCCTCCCAAAATGGCCATGATCAGCCCGGCTGCGCCGAACTTGGCATCTTCACCCATTCCTCTGAGAGCGATTCCATAGATGGTTGGGAACATCAACGACATGAAAGCCGATACGCCTACCAGGCAGTACAATCCTTTAATGTCTTGGAAAAACATGACTCCAAGAGTTAAAATTCCTGCTGCAATGGCAAATGTACGGATCATTTTACCAGGGCTGAAGAATTTCATCAGATAAGTAGCAATGAAACGACTGGTGCAAAAAATGATCATAGCAGCGATATTGTATTTTTGTGAAAGCACTTCGGCTGCCTGCTCTTCCATTCCTTGTTCCATAAACACGCGTGTACCGTATTGGATGATAAACGTCCAACACATGATTTGCGCACCTACATAGAAAAATTGTGCAATGACCCCTTCGCGATAGTTTGGAATGGAAAAAATTCGCTTGAGAGCTGCAGCTAAATTCAAACTCTTGTCTTTGTCGGCATTTTTTGGCATGCGTACGAACAAGATGATGAGAAACATCGTCAAAACTATTAATCCTATCACCAGATAAGGCTCAATGAGTATCGACAAATCCGATTGTTTGATTGTTTCAAATTCTGCATTCGAAAGATCGGCGCGCTCGGCGGTGCTCATAGGATTGAGTTTCGCCTGAATGAAATTCATGGCAACGAACATACCCATGAGTGAACCTACCGGATTGAACGATTGCGCTAAATTGAGTCTGCGTGTTGCGTTTTCTTCAGGCCCCATCGTTAGAATGTATGGATTGGCGCTGGTTTCGAGAAATGACAATCCACAGGTGAGAATGAAATAGGCAAGAAGAAACGGGTAATAACTCCCTGTCATCTTTGCCGGAAAAAATAGAAATGCGCCAATTGCATAGAGAGCCAGTCCCATCAAAATTCCCGATTTGTAAGAAAATTTTTTTATGAATAATGCTGCGGGGAAAGCCATAGCAAAATATCCTCCATAGAAAGCAACCTGAACCAATGCGCCTTGTGTCGTGTTCATTCTGAAGATCTTTGAAAAAGCTTTCACCATGGGATTAGTAACATCATTTGCGAACCCCCAGAGAGCAAAACAGGTGGTGATGAGAATAAAAGGTACGAGATAATTCACTCCATTGTGTTTGAGAAGAGGCTGTTTGTTCGTTTCCATTATGTTGGTTTATTTAACGATTCCTTTTTTGAGGATGATGTTTGCATACAATGCTTCTTCGCCTGAAGCCACAACTGCGAATGCGGTCTTTGCTCTTTCATAAAAAGCAAATCGTTCGAGATATCCGATAGTGAATTTTTCGCCTGATTTTTCAAGAATCTGGGTGTATTGTTCCCAAATTTGCGGATTGTAATTGTCGCCCTGAACCACTTCCATCAAATAAATCTGACGCTCGGCGTATGTATCGAGTGGAAGCAATTGCAGGATGGCCTGCAAAAGTTCTGTTCCCGATAATCCGTCTGCACGAATCACATTTTGCGAAATCGATTCGCATGGGAAATTTCCGTCGGCAATCACTATTTCGTCGCCATGTCCCATTTCCATCAGTGTTTTTAATAACTGTGGCGAAAGTATTTTGGGTATGTTCTTAAGCATAAGATCAAATTGTTTTCGATTAACTATTTGTAAATGGGTCCAAAATTAGCGCAAGCGCGGTAATCAGCTCCTTCTTTTTCCATTCCGAAGGCATTCCATGCAGCCGGACGGAAAATTTTGTCTTCGTCCACGTTGTGCATACAAACAGGAATGCGCAGCATCGAAGCAAGTGTAATTAAATCTTGTCCGATGTGTCCGTAGCTTATAGCTCCGTGATTTGCACCCCAATTGTTCATCACCGAATATACATCTTTGAATGCTCCTTTGCCGGTCAAACGCGGAGCGAACCAGGTTGTTGGCCATGTTTTATCGGTGCGCTTGTTGATAATTTCGAAAATCTCCGGATCAACGTCCACTGTCCATCCTTCGGATAATTGCAAAACCGGACCTTGTCCATCTATAAGGTTGATGCGCGACATGGTAACAGGCATTCCGCCTCGAGACAAAAAAGTCGATGAAAAGCCGCCGCCTCTGAAATAATCGCGATTAGCGGGCGACCATTGCGTTGCGGCCAAGCATGCTTCTACTTCTTCTTGTGTGATATTCCAGGGTTCCTTCATAGCCGGTAATCCATTCAGATTTTGACGACCTGTTCCATCGAGTGTGGTCGCGCCGGAGTTGATGAGGTGGATAATGCCGTTCGAGGCCAAACCGGTGAGTTCTTTTCCGGTAACGCGTCTCACAGATTCAGGACTCCAATAGGTTCTGACGTCTGAAAATATTTGAGCTTTGTTCGTCAAAAGATGATTGAAAAGCATGGCGACGCCGTTCAGCGAATCGTTTTCGGTAGCCAAAATAATGGCTTCTCTGACGCCGTTCCAGTCGAAAGAACTGTTCAGAATAGTCTCCATAAAATCACCGTTCGGCAAAAAATCTGTCCATTGGCGCTGTCCCTGAAATCCACCCAAAATGGCATTATGTCCGATAGCTTCTTCCTTGAATCCCATTTCCTCAAGTTTAGGATTACCTTTGAGCAAATCTCTTGCGATGATGGCCATTTTCACTACGAATTCCCAATCGTTATCTTTTTCTGCCCGAGTTTTCTGTTTTTCGGGACGGTTGTAATCCGTTCCTTCGTTAGTCTTGCAATATTTTTCAACCCATGCCATCGCTCTTTCGAATTCGGCCGGATCGTAAATGCCTTTTTTTATGCGGCGAATGATTTCGGTTGAATCCACCGATTCGTTTCGCATACCGAGATATTTTTGAAAGAAATCGGGGTTAACAATCGATCCGGCTATACCCATTGCCACACTACCAATAGACAAATACGATTTTCCGCGCATGGTAGCCGTAGCTTGCGCAGCACGGGCAAATCGAAGCAGTTTCTCGGCAACATCATCGGGGATGGAATTATCGTCGATATCCTGAATCTCGCTTCCATAAATTCCGAAAGCAGGCAATCCTTTTTGAGCATGTGCTGCAAGGACGGCTGCCAGATATACGGCTCCCGGACGTTCCGTGCCGTTAAATCCCCACACCGCTTTCGGATAATGAGGATTCATATCCATTGTTTCCGATCCGTAGCACCAGCATGAGGTGACGGTGATGGTTGATCCTACGCCTTCTCTTTCGAATTTTTCGGCACAGGCAGCGCTTTCTCCGACACGTCCGATTGTACTGTCCGCAATGACACATTCAACAGTACTTCCATCGCCGTTTTTCAGGTTGGTGCTGATGAGATTGGCCACAGCTTTGGCCAGATTCATCGTTTTTTCTTCGAGACTTTCTCTCACTCCGCCCTGTCGTCCGTCAATAGTAGGACGGATGCCAATTTTTGGATAAGTTTTCATGATGCTTAAAATAAATTATGCGTTATATTTTTAATTTCGTGTGTTTAATAAATCACGGTATTACCGTTTCAGATCGCATTTTGTCGAAAAACCCGGGTAGGCAAGTATTGTTGAATTTTTTCTCCGCTCAGCACAAAATCAGCAGCCAAGCTGCCCATTAGGTTGAAATCGATGCTGAATGACGGAATCCCGTCTCCGATAATTTCATAAAAAGGATTTTCGTTGTATGCAATCAATCCGAAATCTGTTCCCATCAAAAGATTTTGTTCTTTGCCTCGCTTGATAATTTCTACAACATCCATTTGTTTGATGATAATGTAGCAGTACTTTTCGGTTATAGACTCGGGTACTTCGTCCATAATTTCTGACAGGAATCCGTAATCGTAGCAAAATCGGGAAAAATATTCTTTGCTGCTTTGGGGATGTTTGTGCTGTTTGTTCAGAATAAAAATTAGTTTCCGATATTTTGATAATTGATCTTTCACACTCGCCAAAGCATTGTAAAATCCTTCGTCGAAATCCTGGCAGATGTAGGAATATTCCGATTTTTCGAATTTTCCGAAATCGAGCAGCAACAGGCGGTCGGGGTTAATTTGTTTGATTAATGGAGAGATGACGTCGTTTTCGTAATTCATTACCAAATATTTGTTGTATCTCCCATAAGCATCTTTTAAAATTGAATTAAATAGTGTTTTATTGTATTGATGAAACCACAAATCTACTTTATAGGATAGAGGCAACTTCTTGATCAAGGTATTATAAAGCGATTCCTTGAAAGGTGTATATTCGTCGAGAAGCAGCAGAATGTTGGATGTGTTTTTTGTAACGAAATAGCTTTTGCCATGAATCGAATCGATAAGGCCTTTCTTTTTGAGAATTTTGAATGCCTTGAAAACCGTATCTCGTGAAACATGAAATTTTTGACTCAAAAAATTAATTGATGGAAGTTCGTCACCCACTTTTAGCTCATTGGCCGATATCGAATCTTGCAAATAATCCGAAAGTTGTTGTACTTTTGTATTTTTACCATTAAAATTTAATTCCATAAATTGGGCGTTTACTGTTCTGAACTGTGCTGCCAAAGGTATAAGTTGCAAATAAATAAATGAAAAATAATTATATGTTTTTCAGCATATTTTGAGAATTCATTTGGAAATTATGTAATAACAACCGGCAAAACTCTTCACAGGGTTTTGCCGGTTTTTTTGGAAAATCAAAAAGTCATATAAGAAATAGAACTAATCTACAGTCTATCGGTTAATAAAATTCGAACGAAGACCCAATCGATGTATTTTTTGATTTTGTTGCATTCTCCGTCGAGTTTACTCCGTATTTGTAAACGATATCATAAGTGACATCATCGCGTGTATTCCAATCCAATACTTTGATGGCGAATGTAACAGAATCGGTCGAACTGTTTTGATAGGGTTTCAGATCGAAACACACTAGTCCGTTATATAGGCGGTTATTGGTGCTACCGTATGCGTTGTGCCTAAATTCGAGATGAATTTTCCCATCCTGCGGATCAGGAATAAGTGAATTCTCGACTAGGTTGATGGCATGAGGACGAATTCCGCCGTAATTGAATAAGAAATCTACATTCAGATAGTGATTTCCAATCCACATATCGTTTATCTTCACCGGATCATTTCCGATGCTGTCGGCATTTGTGGCCGTGAGTACAATGGTTTTTTTTGTCAGAATGTCCCAGATATAGTTGATCTTGATATAATGATCGAATTCGTTTTTTTGATTTGAAAGAATGGAATAGTTTAATATAATGCGTTGGCCTTGCTTAGGCAAATATTGTATATCTGAAGCAGCAGGCCACAATGTAGTACCATCGTCGAGAATAAACCAGTAAGCACTCGAATTGTCATCGGTTTCAACTGTTGCTATATCTACCCAAAAATCACCGAGTGAATAGCCATCGTTGTCGTCGCATGATTGAAAACCGATTGCAACGAACATGGCCAATATAATCGTGCTTAAAATAAATTTCCTTTTCATGTCTTACGTTTTTGGAATTTCATACAAAATAAAGATGATAAACTCCTAAAAACGTTGCATGAAACGGATTATTATTTTTCAGATTAACGTTTGTTATCCGTTGGGATAAAGTTTTTGAATCAGGTCGGATCGATTTATTTTCTTAAGTTCGCGGATGATAGCTTTTTTGTATTGTGGATCATACCAGAAGAAGAATAATCGTTGTGAATTTTTTTCTTCTTTAGTTTTAGCCGTATAAATAGGTTCGAGTGTATAGGGATGCACGCTTGTATAATAAATTTCGGTAGCCAGTGTCATGGGGGAAGGCGTGAAATCTTGTACTTGTTCGAGCTTGAAGTTCAGATTTTTGGTAATGACTGCAAGTTCGGCCATATCTTCTTCGGTACAACCCGGATGCGACGAAATGAAATAGGGAATTAATTGCTGATTGAGATGATATTTTTTGTTGGTGTCGTCGAAAATTTTTTTCAGTCGGAAAAATTGCTCGAACGAAGGTTTACGCATGATGTTAAGCGTCTTTTCGGAAGTATGCTCCGGTGCAACTTTCAATCTGCCCGAAACATGGTTTCGGATGAGTTCTACTGTATATTTTTCGGCCGCTGCATTGGCTTTCTCATCCTTGCCACGATGAAGCAATAAATCGTATCGAATTCCGCTTCCTATGAAGGATTTTTTAATTTCGGGCATCTTGTCCACAGCATGGTAAATATCGAGTAAATCGGAATGATCGGTGTTGAGGTTTGGACAGATTCGTGGAAAAATGCAGGAAGGTTTTTTACATTTTTCGCAAATCGACAAATCTTTGCCAGCCATTCGATACATATTTGCCGACGGGCCGCCCAAATCGCTCAAGTATCCTTTGAAATCGGGCATCGCGACAATTTTTTTCACTTCCTCGAGAATCGATTTTTTCGATCGCGAAGCGATGAATTTCCCCTGATGTGCCGAAATCGTACAAAAAGCACAACCGCCAAAGCATCCCCTGTGCGTATTTACCGAAAATTTAATCATTTCGTAGGCCGGAATGTGCTTGTCTTTGTATTTTGGATGGGGTAGGCGAGTGTAGGGCAAATCAAACGAAGCGTCGATCTCTTTTTCGCTCATGGGAGGGAAAGGTGGATTTACCACAATTGTTTTATCATCCACGTCCTGCAAGATGCGGGCTGCATGGATGCGATTGGATTGTTCCTCGACGATGCGGAAGTTTTTTGCCTGTTTGATTTTATCTTTCAAGCATTCTTCATGTGAATAAAGACGTATTTCATCTTCGAATTGGTTGACGGGAACGGCATTTTTAGATCTGGCAATTGCTGTTTGAGGAATGTCGGTAATTTGATTGATTTTTTTACCCGCTTTCAACTCATTTACAATCTGTTTGAGGGGCAACTCACCCATGCCATACACCAAAATATCGGCACCTGTGTCCATCAAAATACTTTTGTGCAGATGGTCGTCCCAATAGTCGTAATGCGTGATGCGACGAAGTGAACCTTCGATGCCGCCCAAAACAATCGGTACTTCCGGAAACAGTTTTTTGAGAATATTGCAATAAACAATGGTTGCCCTATCAGGGCGCATTCCTGTTTTACCGTCGGCAGTGTAGGCGTCGTTTGATCGCAATCGCTTGTTGGCTGTATAATGGTTGATCATCGAATCCATCACTCCGGCCGAAACTCCGAAAAACAGGCGTGGTGTGCCCATTTTGCGAAAATCACGTAAATCGTCGCGCCAATTTGGCTGAGGGACTATCGCTACACGTAAGCCTTCGCTTTCGAGTAGTCGTCCTATGACTGCCGCACCAAACGAAGGGTGATCGATGTAGGCATCGCCCGAGAAAATGATCGCATCAAGGTAGTCCCAACCACGAAGCTCCATTTCTTTTTTGGTTGTGGGCAACCAGTCGGTGAGTCGATATGTCGTTTTTTTTGAAATCAATTTTGTGAGGAGTGTGAATTCTTGTTGTGTGCCGAAAGCAAACGTGCTCTATCGAGAGCCTGATGTATATCGGAACATATATTGTCTTCTCCGATAATTGATGGAATATTCGATTTGTAAAGACTTGCACGCACCTGATCGTTTACACCGGAAAGAATAACCTGTATTTTTTCTTTTTTTGAATTTTTGCAAAGGTCTTCAAGATTCTTTAATCCGGTTGAATCGATAAACGGTACCTTTCGCATTCTGATTATTCGTATTTGTGGTTTTTCTCCAAGTTCTCTCATCAATTCGTCGAACCTGTTTGCTACTCCGAAGAAAAACGGGCCCTCAATTTCGTATATATCCACATTTTTAGGTATTTGTAGGATGTCTTTTTCAGGATGAACGATTTTCGATTCAGTTTCTTTCGAAAGATCAAGCTTGTCGTAAATGACAGATATGCGAGTGCTCTCAGAAACTCGTTTGAGAAAAAGAAAAACTGCCAGTAACAAACCTACCTCTATGGCGATTGTCAGGTCGAAAACTACCGTGAGTGTGAAAGTAGCGATTAAAACAGCCAACGTTGATTTTGATTGTTTTGCCTGAGAAACAAAAGTTCGCCACTCGCTCATATTGTACGAAACAACTACTAAGATTCCCGCAAGACAAGCCATCGGAATATGTTTGGTCAGATCACCCAAAAACAAGACAACAAATAAAAGCACAATAGCATGAATAATTCCTGCAACGGGAGTTTTTCCACCGTTATTGATGTTTGTCATTGTTCGAGCAATAGCTCCTGTGGCGGGGATTCCTCCAAAAAAAGGCGTAACAATATTGGCTGCTCCCTGGGCTACCAGTTCCATATTCGAATTATGTTTTTGACCTGTGGCACCATCAGCTACTGTGGCCGAGAGGAGAGATTCGATGGCTCCCAGCATGGCGATCGTAAATGCTGACGGAAAAAGTGTTCTAATGCTTGTCAAATCCAGTCCTATAGGTTTAAATTCCGGCAAACGACTATCGATGGTGAATCTGTCTCCAATAGTTTCAATTCCTTGTATTCCAAAATATTTTTTTAAAAAAAATGCTCCAACTGTCATAACGACGAGCGCAACGAGCGATCCGGGTATTTTTTTCGATAACTTGGCTGTTCCGATTATAATGATGATGCTGACAATTCCGATCAGGGTTGCCCATATGTTGATTTCATTAAAATGTTGAAAATAGTAAGTCCATTTTTGAAAAAAATCGGATGGAATTTTTTCTATACCCAACCCAAATAGATCGTTGATTTGAGTGGAAAAGATAGTGAGAGCAATGCCTGAAGTAAAGCCTACCACTATTGGGTATGGAATGTATTGGATAACGGATCCGAGTTTGAGTAATCCCATCAAGAGGAGCATGATCCCTGCCAAAACAGTTGCGACGGCCAATCCTTCTACGCCATAAGTTTCGATAATTCCGTAAACAATGACGATGAAAGCACCTGTCGGCCCACCGATCTGGACATTGCTTCCACCAAGTAGAGATATGATAAATCCGGCGATGACTGCTGTATAAATTCCTTTTTCGGGAGAAACTCCCGATGCTATAGCAAAAGCTATTGCCAAAGGAAGAGCCACCACACCGACGATTATCCCTGCGAGCAAATCTGAAGTAAATTTTTCTCGATTGTAGTCACGCAATGCAACGAACAATGCAGGTCGATAGTCTTTCAATATATCTAATTTCATTCAGAGACAATATTCTTTGAAAAATCGGATACAAAAATACATGATAATTTTCAATTGAGACTAAGATTGATAAAATTCGCTTTCTTCTCTCATCGAGAGCAAAATTATGCAGCAAGTGCACGTTTTTGAGCAAAGGTTCAACGATTGTCAGTGTAGATCAACAAGGGCATTATTTCGGGAGAATGCAACCCGATTGGGTTCAAATTCAAAATAGAAGCAATAAAAGGATAGGGATATAAAAAAAGAGCGATAAATCAAATCGCTCCCTGTTCCACCAAAACGCATGCGCGTTCCGTAAGTCGATCTTCCCCGAAAGGATCGTATCGCGCTTTCAGACTATTACCAAACATACTGGCAAATAAGTTATAAGACCATGCTTTGAAGCTTCCCATAAAAGCATCGATAATGCCGTATGAAGACGTATTTGTTTCGCGATCAACTAATTTAATCAACAATTGTCCCTGCGAACGTGTGAGTTTACTCATCTTCGGCTTGTAGGCTTCGTATAGGTATTTTTCCATCGCTTCCAAATGTTTTTGACGAGCCTTGTCGTTGGGAAGCGTTTCCATATATTCGTAGGTTTCGATAATGATGTTTGATATTTCCTTGGCATAGGGCAATGTCTTTTTTACATCGCGAATGAGTTTGTTGTATTGAACGGCTTCTTTTTGAGAGCGGAATCGAACCGGCGAATATTTGATGAAATCAAAAAGTTGCATACAAGCCACCGTGTCTCCATCTATCAATATTGCGGGGTAGACATTTGGCATGAGATAAATCTTGGAACGAGTTTTTGTATCTCCTTCATTATTTGATGCATAATAATACTGTGCCATCGACTTAAGAGGCAAAAACACCAACAAGAGTAATATCAATATGTGACTTTTACTTTTCATAAACAATACAAAGATATAGTCAAAGATCCGTACGATGAATAGGTTGCAAGTTAAGTGTAGTTAATTAAACTCCGAGTTTATAGCTTGTTAAGTAAATTATTTGGAAAAGCATTCCGTAATTACAACCCGTTATATAACGTAAATATTTGTTTTTAGTTTTTACATTGAAATATTTTTGTTTTTCCATCCTGATCATATTTAAAAGTTCAAGATTAATTCTATCTTTGAATCCATAAACACTTATTGCAATGGAAATTCATCATTTGGGAGAAATCGTATTTAAACAAGCGTCGAAATATAAAACCCGTACCGAAATTAAATATCAGGCTGAGGGAGGCAAGTGGCGAAACATGTCGTGGGTGGAGCTTGCCGACAAAGTTTTGAAAGCAGCGCGAGCAATGGCAGAGTTGGGAATTGTTCCCGGCGACAATATCGGCATTTATTCGCAGAATATGGAAAAATATCTAATTACCGATTTTGCCGCATTTGCCAACCGTGCTGTTATGGTACCGATATACGCTACTGCTTCACCATCGCAAGTGGCTTATATCACCAATGATGCCGGAATAAAACTCGTTTTCGTGGGTGAACAGTTTCAATACAACAATGCTTACAAGGTGCAACGCGACGCAGGGATCATAGAACGTCTTATTGTTTTCGATCGCGAGGTTGTTTTGCATCCTGAAGACAAAACATCTGTTTATTTCGACGTTTTCATGGCGGCAGGTGAAACTTCGGAATCTGAAGCAATGGTAAATGTTCGCCTCAAGCAGCTAAAAAAAAGCGATTTGGCAACTATCATTTACACATCCGGTACTACCGGCGAGCCAAAGGGTGTGATGCTGACACACGAAAATTACTTGCAAGCTTTCAAAATTCACGAAATGCGACTCACAGAATATTCCGACAGAGATGTTTCGATGTGTTTTTTGCCCCTTACCCATATTTTTGAAAAAGCATGGACTTATTTGTGCATAGAAAAGGGAATTGCGATCGCAATCAACAAAGATCCTTCAAGGATTCAGGAAAACCTCCGTCAGGTTCGCCCGACACTGATGTGCTGTGTCCCTCGCTTTTGGGAAAAAGTGTATGAAGGCATTCAAGATCAAATTGAATCTTATCCGGTAATTATGAAATGGTTGCTCCAGGATGCCGTAAAAACCGGACGAAAGCATAACCTCGAAGATCGCAACAAACGGAAAAAAGCTTCTATAGGGAATTCACTGAAATTTTACTTGTATAAAAATACTATTTTCTTCATTATCAAACGCATTGTTGGAATCGACCGCGGGAATTTTTTTCCTGTTGCAGGAGCTCCTTTGTCTGATATGATCAACGAATTTATGCAATCCATCGACGTGCATTTGATTTACGGATATGGGCTTTCGGAAACTACGGCCACTGTGAGCTGCTTTCCGCATATAGGGTTCACGATCGGTACCGTGGGGAAAGTAATGCCCGAAGTGGACGTGAAAATAGGAGAAAACAACGAAATCCTGGTAAAAGGCAAAACCGTAATGAAAGGTTATTATAACAAACCGGACGAAACCAAAGCCGTTTTCACCGACGACGGTTATTTCAAAACAGGCGATGCCGGTTATCTGACCGAAAACAATGAGATTGTCCTCACGGATCGAATCAAAGATTTGTATAAAACATCCAACGGTAAATACATTGCTCCTCAAATGATCGAAACCCGAATAGGCGAAGACAAATACATCGATCAGATAGCCGTGATCGGAAACGAGCGAAAGTTTGTGAGCGCTCTCATTGTCCCCAACTTCGAAGCGCTTCGCGAATATGCCGACAAACAAGGCATCCCTTATACGTCGGACGAAGATTTGGTTGCAAACCCCGACATCGAATCGTTTATCTACGAACGGGTAGAAATGAAGCAAGCCGATTTTACTTCTTACGAAAAGATAAAACGCTTTACACTGTTAACAAAACCGTTTACGATGGAATCGGGCGAATTGACCAATACACTCAAACTGCGCCGAAAAGTCATCCTCGAAAACCGAGCCGATATTATCGAAAAAATGTATCAAAACTAAAATCTACCACATACTTTCAAACTGAATTTTCTGCTTTCGTAAAAGCCTGATTTTTACTTCTCGAACTTAAGAAGTTTTACTACCTTTGCAGCTGTTTTAAAAAAACTGTTTAGCAATGGAATACAATTTCGGAGAAATAGAAAAACGATGGCAACAATATTGGATCGAACATCAGACCTATAAAGTAACAGAAGACCCTTCAAAACCAAAATACTACGTGCTCGACATGTTTCCCTATCCTTCGGGCGCAGGACTGCATGTGGGGCATCCACTCGGATATATAGCTTCGGATATTTTTTCACGCTACAAACGATTGCAAGGTTTTAATGTGCTGCATCCGATGGGTTACGATGCCTTTGGCCTTCCCGCCGAACAGTATGCCATACAAACCGGTCAACATCCGGCCATTACTACACAAAAAAATATTGCTCGCTATCGCGAACAGCTTGACAAAATCGGATTTTCTTTCGATTGGAGTCGCGAGATACAAACTTGCGATCCCAAATACTACAAATGGACGCAGTGGGCATTCATCCGAATGTTTCATTCGTATTATGATAATCAACTTAAAAAATCTCGTCCTATAAGCGAACTGATGGAACATTTTTCGCGAAAGGGAACATCGGGATTGAACGCAGCTTGCACCGAGCCGCTGGAATTTACGGCAGAAGAATGGAATTCGAAATCGGAAAAAGAACAACAGCAAATTCTGATGAATTACCGAATAGCTTATCTCGGCGATACGATGGTAAACTGGTGTCCTCAACTCGGGACAGTGCTTGCGAACGACGAGGTAAGCGAAGGAGTTTCCATACGTGGTGGTTATCCGGTAGAACAAAAGAAAATGCGTCAGTGGTGCTTGCGCGTTTCAGCTTATGCGCAACGTCTGCTCGACGGACTTGAAACTATCGAATGGACCGATTCGCTGAAAGATACGCAACGCAACTGGATCGGCAGAAGCGAGGGAGCCGTCATCCATTTCAACACCACGAAAGGAGTAATATTTGATGTTTTTACGACACGTGCCGACACCATTTTTGGCGTTACGTTCATGGTGCTTGCTCCCGAAAGCGAATTGGTGGAACAATTGACGACCGATGATCAGCGCGAAGCCGTGAATGCCTATCTCGACAAAACCAAAAAGAAAACCGAACGCGAACGCATTGCCGACAAGTCGGTAAGCGGCGTTTTTTCGGGTGCCTATGCCATTCATCCGTTTACGGGCGAAAAGCTTCCGATTTGGATTTCGGATTACGTACTTGCCGGTTACGGAACAGGTGCCATCATGGCCGTTCCTGCACACGACAGTCGCGACTATGCCTTTGCCAAACATTTCGATTTGCCAATTATTCCTCTTATCGAAGGATGCGACGTATCGCAAGAGAGTTTCGATGCGAAGGAAGGCATCATGACAAATTCCGGCTTTTTGAACGGACTGACTGTGAAAGAAGCCATTCCGAGGGCAATCGACGAAATACAAAATCGCGGACTGGGATACCGCAAAGTTAACTATCGCCTGCGTGATGCTATTTTCTCGCGTCAACGATA
>JARKPE010000082.1 GCA_029975415.1 Dysgonamonadaceae bacterium
TCCCCCTACCTACTCGATTAATTCTTACCCTACTCTCTTATTCGGCAGAAATCAATTCTTCAATCGCCGGCAAAAGAATCTCGAAAAAAAATGTCATAATATTGTCACATAAATTCGTAATTTTGCGGTTCACAACCAATAATTCGATTTTCTCGTCATGGATAGCCAAACAAAGCAACCACTTGTCGTTTACAATACGCTAACGCGAAAAAAAGAACTTTTCGAACCCATTCATCCGCCTCTTGTCGGGATGTATGTCTGCGGCCCTACCGTTTACAGCGATATTCATCTGGGCAATTGCCGCACCTTCATTTCGTTCGATACCATTTACCGATATCTGCTCCACATCGGCTACAAGGTTCGCTATGTGCGCAACATCACCGATGCCGGCCATCTGGAAGGCGATCGAGACGAAGGCGACGACAAATTTGCAAAAAAAGCCAAACTCGAACAGCTGGAGCCGATGGAAATCGTTCAGAAATACACCATCGGATTTCATCATGTCCTCGAAGCTTTCAATACCTTGCCGCCAAGTATCGAGCCCACTGCCACCGGACACATCATCGAACAGATCGAAATGATTCGGGAAATTCTGAAAAGTGGCTATGCCTACGAAGTGAACGGATCGGTTTATTTCGATGTCGAGAAATACAGCCAAAAATACGATTACGGAATTCTTACCAATCGCAAACTCGAGGATCTGCTCGAAGGAACACGCGAGTTGAGCGGACAGGACGAAAAACGAGGCCGACTCGACTTTGCCCTTTGGATAAAAGCAAAACCCGAAACACTGATGAAATGGCCTTCTCCTTGGGGTTGGGGGTTCCCCGGATGGCATATCGAGTGTTCGGCCATGAGCACCAAATATCTGGGACAGACTTTCGATATCCACGGAGGCGGAATGGACCTGCAGGCCACACACCATACCAACGAAATCGCGCAATCGGAAGCCTGTAATCACGTGCAACCCGTCAAATACTGGATGCACACCAATATGCTGACGGTGAACGGCGCTCGCATGTCAAAAACGGCCGGCAACGGATTCCTCCCGCAGGAATTGTTCACCGGCAATCACCCTCTTCTCGAACGCGGCTATTCACCCATGACCGTACGGTTTTTTATGGCTCAATCGCACTATCGCAGTACACTCGATTTTAGCAACGAGGCATTGCAAGCTGCCGAAAAGGGATACAAGCGACTGATGGAAAGCTTTTCGAATCTCCGCCGTATTCGGCCTTCCGATTCATCCAGCGTAAATGTGGCAGCTCTCAGAGACAATTGTTATGCGGCTATGAACGACGATTTCAATACGCCCGTACTCATTTCGCATCTTTTCGAAGGGGTACGCATCGTCAATGCCGCGATCGACGGCACGGAAACATTGTCGGCTGCTGATCTCGAACTGTTGCAAAATATGATGAATACCTTCGTTTTCGATGTCTTGGGGCTTCTTGACGAAACCAAAGCCGACGCGAAAGGTCACGTAGTGGACGGACTGATGAAACTCATTCTCGAAATAAGGAGCGAAGCTCGTGCAAAAAAAGACTGGGCGACATCCGACAAGATTCGCGACAATCTGAAAGCCATCGGCATCGAAATAAAAGACGGGAAAGACGGCACCGACTGGAAATTCATCTGATTCAATAATCCTCAAGCATACTTACAGATGCAGATCGTCATTTCGCCTGCCAAACTAATGAATTTCGAAGGGGCAATTCCTGCTTCGGGAACCACAATGCCACTTTTTCCCGAAAAGACGGCTACGCTGGTAGAAGTTTGTCGGCAATTATCGGAGCGTGATATTATTGCGAAAATGAAAGTAAACGCAACCATTGCCCACGATGTGTACGAATACTTCCAGACCTTCGATTTCGAGAGTACACCTCGACGGGCTGCCGCCCTTGCCTACAACGGCATTGCTTATAAGGGATTGAATGCGGCCGACTTTTCGAAAGAAGATTTCGATTTTGCGCAGCAACACCTCAACATCCTTTCGGCACTCTATGGCATGTTGCGGCCGTTCGACGAAATCAAGCCCTACCGCCTCGAAATGCACCGAAAAATAGTACCTGCCGGCTGCAAAAGTCTCTACGACTATTGGGAAAATTCGCTCAACGATTACCTGAGCCGCAAACTCGATAAAGACGATAAAATCGTCATCGACGTTTCATCGTCCGAGTACGGGAAGATTCTTAATCCGAAAAAACTGACACGGGGAACACGCATCATTTCCATGAATTTTCTTCAGCATCAGGGTAATAATTTCAAACAGATAGTGGTACATACGAAAAAGGCACGAGGAATGCTTTCGCGTTTTATTATCAAAAATAAAATTTATCGACTCGAAGATGTGAAAGCGTTCGACAGTGAAGGGTACTTTTTTTATCCAAAACTCTCATCTTCAAACGAATGGTTTTTTGTACGTTAAAATAAACGACAGAACATGAAAGAAACGAATAGAGCCACTTTTACTTCGAGAATCGGGATGATTGCAGCGGCTGCAGGATCAGCAGTTGGGTTGGGGAATATATGGCGCTTCCCGAGTATGACAGCAGATGGAGGCGGAGCAGTGTTTATTTTGGTTTATATTGGATGCGTGCTTTTCTTCGGCATTCCGGTGATGGTTGCCGAATTCATCATCGGACGATCTTCCAAAGCAAACACTACCGGAGCATTTCACATTTTAGCCCCTAACACGTCGTGGAAGTGGGTTGGCCGGCTTGGAGTATTAACAGGTTTTGTGATTATGGGTTTTTATATGGTTGTGTGCGGTTGGACGCTCGAATATATCTGGCAGTCGGTTAGCGGGAAACTGGCAACAGTTACAGACTTCTCGGCTAATTTTGCCGCGTTGCAGCAGGATCATCTCAAGCAAACGCTTTTGATGACCGGATTTGCTGCATTGACCCTTTTGTTTACACTTTCAGGTGTGAGAAAAGGAGTTGAAAAATCATCAAAAATATTTATGCCGATACTCTTTCTATTGCTTATTTTGCTCGGTATCCGTTCTATTACGTTGCCCGGTGCGATCGAAGGTCTTGATTTTTTGTTCAAGCCCAATATGGAACATGTAAAATCGACCGTTTTTCTGGATGCAATGGGACAGGCATTTTTCTCCCTTTCGCTCGGGATGGGTTGCATGATTACGTACGGATCATATTTTTCCGATAGTTCTAATTTGACGAAAACGGCCATCCAGGTTTCGGTTCTTGATATGTTTGTAGCTATTCTCGCGGGAATCGTCATTTTTCCTTCGGCTTTTGCGTTAACGTCCAATCCGGATACTATTCTTGACGATTTGATAAATGGTGGACCGGGATTATTATTCATTACTCTGCCTCAACTCTTTAATGAGATTCCTCTTTCGATGCTTTGGTCTTCCTTATTTTTCATTCTGCTTGCCATCGCAGCTATCACTTCCACCATTTCGCTGCTTGAAGTTGTCACGATTTACATCCAAGAAGAATATAAACGTACGAGACACGAATCAGCTGTTCTCGTCGCCATCGGGGTTCTCGTTTTAGGCACTGTTTCATCGTTCTCTCCAAAGTTTTTTGGTTTGCTCGATTCTGTTTCTGCGGAGTGGATGCTTCCCATCGGAGGATTCTTCATATCACTTTTCGTAGGCTGGTATCTTGACGAAAAATTGGTTTACGCCCAATTAACAAACGAAGGAAAAGAAAAATTCGGAATCAAATTTTTAAAGGGATATCGTTTCATCCTGAAATATTTAGCCCCACTTGCCATACTTGCTATTTTCGTGTATGGATTGATCGGATGAATAAAAATAGCCGGACGGACGTATCGCAAAATAACAAAGCTCACGGCGGAAAAAGGGTTAAGAGAAATGAAAGTTGGTAAAAGGACAAAATCTGCTTGCCGTTGAGAATGAAAAATTGTACTTTTGTTGAAAATAGGTTCATAACGACAAATGCAGTTTAAGGTTACACCTCCCGAAAAAATAGAAACGTGCATTGAGTTGCCGTCTTCAAAGAGTATCAGCAACCGATTGTTAATTCTTAACGCTCTAAGTTGCAGTGAACACCCAATCGAAAATCTCTCTAAATGTGAGGATACTCAGGTCATCATTGATGCTTTCAATTCGGACTCAAACGTTTTTGATGTAAAAGGAGCGGGCACGGCTATGCGCTTTCTAACGGCTTTTCTTGCCACGACGGAAGGAGAATGGATTATCAAGGGAAATGCTCGTATGCACGAACGCCCCATCTATCCGCTGGTGGAAACATTGGGAGTGCTGGGCTCTGAAATAGAATATCTGGAGAAAAAAGGATATCCGCCCCTAAAAATAAGAGGGAAACGACTCGAAGGAGGTGAAGTATATCTCTCAGGGAATATGAGCTCTCAATTCACCTCTGCACTTTTGATGATAGCGCCAACCATGGATAATGGGCTAACTATTCATCTCGAAAACGAGATCGTTTCTAAGCCTTACGTTCAGCTTACTCTTGGGTTGATGGAGGCTTATGGTGTAAAATCGAAATGGGAAGGCAACAGCATCACGATCAAACATCAACAATACGTTCCAACATCAATTCGGGTCGAAAGTGACTGGTCGGCCGCCTCATACTGGTATTCGATCGTTGCCCTGATGCCCGATGCCCGAATCACGTTGCTCGGATTAGAGAAAAACAGTTTGCAGGGAGATTCGAACCTTCACAATCTTTTTGCGGACTTGGGCGTTTATACCGAATTTGTGCCTGAAGGCGTAATTCTAAAAAAGAAAAAAATCTCGACAAAAAAATTTTTTCATGATTTCTCAAACGAACCCGATATAGCGCAAACATTTGCAGTAACTTGTTGTTTACTGAACGTTCCTTTTTTATTTTCGGGAGTTCAAACGCTCAAAATTAAGGAAACCGACAGAATTGAAGCGTTAAAAAAAGAACTTTTGAAACTCGGTTTTGTTATAAAAGAATCCGAAAATCGACTGATAGAATGGGACGGCGAACGATGCTCTCGTGCTAACGAACCGGTAATAGAAACTTATAATGATCACCGAATGGCTATGTCATTTGCTCCGGCTTGCATTCCTCTCGGGTCTATTACGATAAACGAACCGGAGGTCGTATCCAAATCCTATCCCAACTTTTGGGAAGATCTAAAATCGGCGGGATTTAAAATTAGGGAGATAGAAAATAAATGAACAGTCTTTTTTTATTTTTGGGAATCATGGCTTTTTTTGTAGTAGCGCTCACATTTTGGAACGCTCTGCAGAGAAGAAAAGGCAACACGAAAGAAAAAAAATCGACTCCTCCACTCGTTGACGGTGGCTGTTGCGGCATGCATGAAGTGTGTGAGCGTGACAGTTTGATCGCGGCTTTCGCGAAGGATCCGGAGTATTTTGACGATGAAGAACTCGATAATTTTGCAGGAAAAGATTCTTCTGACTACACAGAAGCCGAGGTTGACGAATTCCGAGAAATATTTTACACGCTTCTCGATGAAGATAAACCGCGATGGGTCCGGAGCTTACAGGTTCGCGGTATTCAAGTTCCCGACCAGCTGAAAGATGAAATCCTCATGATCGTAAATGACATGAGGGTGCAAAAGATGCATGCATAATTTTTATTGAATGGACATTATCGAACTTTTCGATTATGCCTTTTTTCGCAATGCGATATGGGGTAGCTTATTCGCAAGCATTGCAACAGGAATCGTCGGCGTGTACGTGGTTTCGCGACGACTCGTTTTTATTAGCGGCGGCATTACGCACGCCTCGTTTGGGGGATTGGGCATAGGATTCTTCTTCGGAATCAATCCGCTGACCTCTGCTATGATTTTTTCGGCTTTATCGGCTTTCGGCATAAAATGGATGTCCGATAAGCAAGGCGTGCGGGAGGATTCGGCGATTGCTGTCTTTTGGTCACTGGGAATGGCGGTGGGCATCATTCTCACTTTTCTCACACCGGGATATGCACCTAATCTTTCGGAATATTTGTTCGGAAACATTCTGACGATTACCCGAACCGATATTTTTGTCCTCATCGTGCTTGCCCTAATTCTTACACTTTTCTTCATCATTTTCTTTCGTGCCATCGTTTCGGTATCTTTCGATACGGAGTTTGCAAAAACGCGCCACGTTCCGACAAAGTTTATCGAATATTCGATGATGCTGTTCATTGCCGTCACGATTGTGCTCAGCATCCGTTTGGTCGGCATCGTTCTGCTCATGTCACTCATCACCGTCCCGCAAATGACCGCCAATCTTTTCACCGTGAACTATTCAAAAATGATCATTCTCTCATCTATTATCAGTTTTGTGGGCTGTGTTGCAGGATTGTTTCTTTCGTATTTTCTGAATGTGCCTTCCGGTGCTTTCATCATTTTTGTGTTGATTCTTTTGTTTTTTCTCGGAAAAGTCGCAAAGGCTTTTATCGGAAAATCGACAAATTGATTGTAATTAAACCGGTTCAAATCATTTTTTTATTCGTCTTTTATTTATTTTTGTTTTGATAAATGACCTCAAATTATGCGAAAAATATCATCACTCTTTTCATTTCTCTTCTTACTTTTCATAGTAATAATATCGTGTGATAAAACACGCGAAAGCAAAAAATATGTGATCGGATTTTCTCAGTGTATGATGGATGATGTTTGGAGACAAGCGATGATGATAGAAATGAATATAGAAGCATCTAATTATGAGAATTTGGAAATAATTGTGCGAGACGCAGAAGAAAACAATCAAAAACAAATCGATCAAATAAAAGAATTGATACGAAAAAAAGTTGATGTATTAATTATCTCCCCAAACGAATCTGACGATATAACACCCATTGCCATCGAAGCCTATAAGACAGGAATCCCTACAATTATTTTGGACAGAAAAATAAACTCCGATGAATATACTACATACATAGGAGGAGATAGTTATGAAATAGGGAAAATGGCTGGAACTTATGCAAGCTCTTTATTACCCAAAGAAGCGACTATACTCGAAGTTTGGGGTACTAAATCTACCTCACCGGCTCAAGAACGTCACAAAGGATTTATAGAGGGATTAGATAAAAATAAGAACTTTACTATTTTGTCAATAGAAGGTAAATGGAGAAAAGAAATAGCAAATAAGGAAGCAAGGAAAATTTTTAATTCTATAAATATAAATAATATAGATCTTATCTATGCTCATAATGACGTAATGGCTTTAGGAGTAAGAGAGGCCATAGTAGAAAAAGATTCCACTCTCCTATCGAACATTAAGATATTGGGTGTTGACGGAGCATTCGGGAAAGATGCAGGACTAGAAGCTGTCTCTGATGGAAGATTAGATGCTTCATTTTTATATCCCACAGGCGGAGATCTGGCAATCAAGATAGCTATGAAAATTTTAAAGGGGGAACCGGTTGATAAAAAATACATCTTAAATACAGCTTTAATCGACAAACATACAGCTAATACTCTACTGCTTCAATCCAACCAATTGATTAATTATCAAAATAAGATTGAACAACAGCGTACAAGCATGGAGGTTATTTTAAATAAGTTTAGCGGTCTTCGGCATTCATTGTTTATCATTCTTGTTTTAATGAGCATCATTATTGCTTTTACCATTTATATCTTTTTTATCAACAAAAAAATACAAAAAAGTAACGCACAATTAAAACTGAAAAATGAAGAAACCGAAAAACAAAAACATGAACTTATTCAGCTAAATGAAATGATACAAGAAGTAACTGACCAAAAAGTGCGTTTTTTTATGAATATATCTCATGAAATAAAGACTCCTCTAACATTAATTGTAAGCCCCTTAGAAAAATGGATAAAAAACACTTCTAATTCTTCTTTACATGATGATTTACTAAAAATAAAAAGAAATACCGACAGACTAACCTGCCTTATTAATCAGCTTCTTGATTTCAAGAAAATTGAGAGCAACACGAGCACCATCGATACTAAAAATACCGACATAGTAGCTCTAACGACTTCGGTAAAAAACCTTTTTGACGATATAGCCGAAAAGAAAAATATTACTTATTCGTTCACGTCAAATATTACATCTGAGTCCTTGTTATTAGATCCG
The DNA here is from genome assembly GCA_029975415.1 of Dysgonamonadaceae bacterium. Classification (GTDB taxonomy): domain Bacteria; phylum Bacteroidota; class Bacteroidia; order Bacteroidales; family Dysgonomonadaceae; genus Seramator. The sequence goes on from JARKPE010000082.1 coordinate 8,042, forward strand.
GATAAAATAGATAAAGTTCTGATCAATCTTTTATCGAATGCATTTAAATTTACGAAAGAAGGGGGTACTATTTCCGTAAACTTAAGAAAAAATCACAATACGATATATATTTCGATAACAGATAACGGATGCGGAATAGAAAAAGACAAACAATCCCTAATTTTTGAACGTTTTTACACTACAAAAAATAACAATAATACGGGAACAGGAATCGGATTGCACTTAGCTCAAGAATTTGTAAAAATGCATGGAGGAAAAATCACTGTGGAAAGTGTACCAGAAACGTTTACAACATTTACGGTACAATTGCCCATTGTTCAAGAAAATAGTGCAGATATTGACTTTAAAGATCAAACTAATATTTATGAAGTTGCCGATATAATTATGTCGGGCTCATCCCTTGCAAATGAAATTCTCAACAAAAAATATAATTATACTATACTGATTGTTGAAGATGACCCCGATATAATGGAATATCTTTCTTCCGAACTTTCTGAGAATCTGAAAATTATTACTGCAATAAACGGATCGGAAGCATTAAATATCCTTAACAAGAACGATGAGATTTCACTAGTTCTTAGTGATGTACTAATGCCGGAAACAAATGGATTTACGCTGTGTAAAACAATAAAATCAACGCCTGAATTATCATATATACCTGTTATTTTACTAACTGCTTTAACTGAAGAAAATCAACGCATTTTGGGAATTGCAGAAGGAGCAGACGATTATATTTCAAAACCATTTAATATCGATTATGTAAAAATCAAAATTATAAAATTGCTCGAAAACCGAAAACAATTGCAAAATAAATTCATGCAAGATATAAAAATCGGCAAAATTCCAATTGTTGATCCAAACATTGAAATAGAAAAGGCCGATAAGATTTTCATTCAAAAATTTGCATCGTTAATAGCCTCCCAATTTAATGATCCGGCTACATCTATTGAAAAAATAAGTAAAGAATTAGGGGTTTCTCGAGTACACCTCCAACGAAAAGTAAAAGAAATCACAGGTTATAATCCAATAGACTATTTACGAAATTTCAGGTTGGCAAAAGCAATAGAATTATTCGGAAGTAGTCATCTTTCAATCAGTGAAATTGCCTATGAAACAGGATTTTCCTCGCCTGCTTATTTTTCTAAATGTTTTAAAGACGCTTTCAACGTAACACCTTCTGAATATATCAAAAACAAGTAATAAGGATTCTTTTAATTTTGTAACATTTCTGTATCTTTATTGATATAGAAAAGATTTTTATTCTTGTATTTTACAAGATTTATCGCATTTGTTACTTTTTTTATCGTCTCGTTATCCTATTAAATATAATATTGCACTCGAAAATCTAAACCAATAAATATTTTAATATGGATAAAATTCAAAAAATTAAATGGTGCATAATTTTTTTTATGCTACTCGGTTTGGAGCAATTAATTTATGCTCAACAACAAACTGTGATGATTAAAGGAATGATTGTGGATGAGAATAATGAACCTATTATCGGTGCAACAATTCTTGAAAAAGGTACCAATAACGGAACGATTTCGGATTATAATGGAAATTTCATATTAAATGTAAATCCTGAAAGCACAATCCAAATTAGTTATGTGGGCTACGATAATCTTGAATTTAAGGCAAAAAGTATTCCTGAAATAATCATAATGAAAGAAAGTTCGCTGGCGTTATCTGAAGTTGTTGTAACAGGTTATACAACACAAAGGAAAGCCGATTTGACTGGTGCAGTTGCAGTAGTCAAAGTTGATCAATTAAAGTCAAGTCCAACGGGAAATTCGATGAGGGCACTCCAAGGAAAAGTTCCGGGTATGCGAATTAATCTTTCGGGTTCTCCAGATCCATGGAGTACGGTTAGGATACGCGGAGAGGGAACCCTAAACAATAATGATCCATTATACATTATTGATGGGACACCTACAACGCGATCTATGTCCGAATTGGCTTCTATGGATATCGAATCGATTCAAGTATTAAAAGATGCTTCCTCCGCTTCGATATATGGCGCGCGGGCTGCAAACGGTGTTATTATCATTACCACTCGAAAAGGTAAAAAAGGGAAATTGACGGTAGATTTTAATACTTCTCATACATTAGTCAGCAGCGCAAAGCCCTATGACCTGATGAATACAAAACAACGCGGTATCGCACAATTCTGGGCAATTGTTAACGATAATCCGAATGCAGATCCCAATGAGGTTGGAATTGCTCAATTATATCAATACAAATATCATAAAAATGAAGAGGGGTATTTTGTTTTAGATGACGTTAGCTGGCGCGAATGGCTTGATCCGGAAACTAAAACCATGAGATCAGCCGATACGGATTGGCAAAAAGAAGTATTAAGAACAGGTTATATCCAACAATATAACGTGACACTTTCTTCAGGCTCTGAAAGAGGAAACGCTCTTTTTGCCCTCGATTATTATGACAATAATGGAACGATCAAAAGGGATTTATTCAGACGAATAAATGCACGGATTAATTCAGACTATTCTTGGTTGGACAATCGAGTTAAAATCGGAGAAAACTTTACCGTATCTCAGTGGAGAAGCATGCCAAATATAGGAGATGGAATATTGGGCGCATGTAGATCAATCATGTCCATAGTTCCTGTACATACAGAAGATGGGGGATGGGGAGGACCCATAGGAGGCATGAGTGATCGTCAGAATCCGGTTCGTTTGGTCGAAGATAATCGCCAAAATCATGACGATAATTTACGATTATTCGGTAATGCTTTCTTGAATATCCAATTGATGAAAGGACTTACTTTTAATTCCAATTTCGGATTGGATTTGGTAGGCTATTGGCGAAGAAACATGGATTTGAGATATAAATCGGGATTTTTAAGCGAGGATAAAAATAAGGTTACAAATTGGGCAAATTATACTTTTAGTTGGAATAACAGTAATGTGCTGCAATATGTATTTAATATAGGGAAAAACAATTTCGATATAATGGGCGGACAAGAAACCATTTCAAA